>NZ_JAILZZ010000004.1:0-117422 GCF_023512215.1 Kyrpidia sp.
AGACCCTTCTGCAAACCTTCTTTCCAACCTTTTTCAATGGCTTCCCGTTGAACAGAGTAAAGCAGGTCGGCCACGCCCCCACCTCCGCCACGATATCGTTAGAATTCCGCGATATCTTCACGACCTCCCCCCTGCCCTCAGTATAGTCAAGGTACAACGATCGGGCCAGCCTTAGATCTCCAATCGCGAATGAACGATCGGGCCATGAGGTATCTCGCACTGAACCATGCGGCAATTCATAGGTACGGCAAACAAATGGTCGATAAAATGACTGACTAGTGTCCAATGGTCTACACCATTCCAGTAGAACTTCATGAGGAACCACGACGAGGGGCCATGGCACCCGATCCTTTGACGATCCAAGCCGACCCCATCCTCAACCGTCCTCTCCTCACGCCAGGTACGCTGCCTTAACCTCTTCATTTTCGATCAACGCCTGGGCCGCATCAGCGAGGAGAATTTCCCCGTTTTGGATGACGTACCCCCGATCAGCCAGTTGAAGAGCTTGAAAAGCGTTCTGCTCCACCAGCAAGAGGGTCATGCCCCGCCGATTCAATTCGCCCAGAATTTCAAAAATCTGCTCCACGACGATGGGCGCCAGCCCCATGGACGGTTCGTCGAGGAGCAGCAACGACGGTTCACCCATCAACGCCCGGCCGATGGCGAGCATCTGCTGCTCCCCGCCGCTGAGCGTCCCCGCCTTCTGATTCAGGCGCTCCTTGAGCCGCGGAAAGTAGTCAAATACTTCCCCCATCCGGTCCCTGATCCTTTCTTTGTTGCGGACCCCAAAGGCACCGAGCTCGAGATTCTCCCACACGGTCAACCGAGAAAAAATCTTGCGTCCCTCGGGCACATGGCCGATGCCAAGGCTCACCACTTCATGGGTGGGACAGCGCGTAATCTCCTGCCCATCGAATACGATTCGCCCCTCTTTCACCGCAGCCTGAGCAGAGATCGCTCGGAGGGTGGTGGTCTTGCCCGCTCCGTTTGCGCCGATCAACGTGACGATTTCGCCTTTATCTACGGACAAGCTCACCCCTTTGAGAGCGTGGATCCCGCCGTAGAACACGTGTATCTTCTCTAAAGTGAGAAAACCCACCTTCTCCCCTCGCATCCTTTGCCGCGCTGATTGCAAGCGATGCTCACCTCCACACGATCTGACCCCAAACCAGCCTGTTAAAAACCCTCCAGCGTACGGCTGGTTGGCTTCGCACACGGCTCTCCCCACGCACGGCGCCGCCGCCCATTCGCACCTCTCCCACGGCTCAAGAATACGTGCCGTCAGCGACGGCACTGCGCCCGAGATAGGCCTCGATCACCCTGGGATCGGACCGAATCTCCTCGGGCGTACCCTCGGCAATAATCCGACCGTAATCAAGTACCACGATGCGCTCCGAAATATCCATCACCAATTTCATGTCGTGTTCGATCAGCAAAACGGTCAGCTCGAAGTCGTCCCGCAGCCGGCGGATCAACTCACTCAGTTCCCAGGTTTCCCGGGGGCTCATGCCGGCGGCCGGTTCGTCCAGCAGCAACAACTTCGGCCGGGTGGCCAGAGCCCGGGCAATCTCCAGCCGACGCTGAACGCCGTAAGGAAGATTTTTGGCCGGCTCGTTGATCCACGGTTCGAGATCCAGATATGCCAGCAGTCCGCACACCTCTCCCAGGGCCCGGCGCTCTTCGATGCGGGTTTTGCGTCGGTTCAACAAAATATCGAAGATCCCTGACTTCAATCGCCCGTGCATCGCAACCCGTACGTTGTCGACCACCGACAGATCAGCGAAGAGGCGGATATTTTGAAATGTCCGGGCAATCCCCAGAGCGGCCACCCGATCTGGGCGCAACCCCACCAAAGACCGGCCGTCAAAAAGAATGTCTCCGCGATCCGGCTGGTACACACCGGTCACCAGGTTAAACAATGTCGTCTTTCCCGCGCCGTTCGGCCCAATCACCGCAGTGATCGATCCCTTTTCTACATCAAAATCGATTTGATCTACCGCCACCAAGCCCCCGAATTGCTTGCCGACACAGCGCACCTCCAACACATTCACGGCGACATTCCCTCCTTCTGCACGCTCTTATCCGACGGAGGCGAGGATTCTGGTTCCTCCAAAGGACCACCCGAGGAAAGCGATGAATGGGCACCGGCCATTCCAGGCCGAAACTCCCGGGCCAACTCCGCCATGCGCTTCGGGTCGTGCCGCCGCAACCGGGCGGGCAACAGCCCCTTCGGTCGAAACACGGTAAAGAGAATCAACAACATGCCGAAAAGGAAACGCTGCATTTTCGAAGGTGAAAGGGCCGATGGAAATGAAATCACGCCCTGGGCAGCCAGTTGATTGAACCAATTGGTCAGTTGCGGCAACAACTGAAGGTTCAATGCCGTCACCAGGCACGCCCCCACCACCGCTCCGGGCAGGCTACCCATCCCCCCCAAAATCACCATCACCAGAATTGTGATCGATTCCAGCATCGTGAAACTGGTGGGGTCGATAAATGCCTGCTTGGCGGCAAACACCACCCCCATGATCCCCGAAAAACTCGCCCCGGCAGCAAAGGCGGTCAATTTTGTCCGCACCAGCGGCACGCCCATCGCCTGAGCCGCGATCTCGTCTTCCCGCACCGCCTTCCACGCCCGGCCAATCCGAGAATTTTCAAGCCGGTGGACAGCGTACAGCACCGCCGCCAGCAAGACGAGCACAAGGAAGTAATAATGGTGAGGAAACGTAAATCTCACGCCGAACAGTTCCGGCGGCTGGACCGACGAAATCCCGATGGCACCGTTGGTGATGTTCACCGGTTTATCTAAGTTGTTAAAGATGATTCGGATGATCTCCCCGAACCCGAGGGTCACGATGGCGAGATAATCCCCTTTGACCCGAAGCACCGGCAAACCCAACAGCACCCCGAAAAGCCCGGCGATGAACATCCCCAAGGGAAGAAACAGCCAGAACAACCCTCCGGGAAGGGGAAAATTATGCACGCTCAAAAATTGGTTGGCTTGATCGGAGAAAAAGATGGCATACGTGTAAGCGCCAAGGGCAAAGAAAGCCACAAAGCCGAGATCCAACAGACCGGCAAATCCCACGACAATGTTCAGGCCCACCGCCATGGCGATGTAGATCCCCATCTGGGTCGCGACTTCCATATAAGATTCATAAGCCGGGCCCGTCGAGGCAACAAGAGGTAGGATCACTCCCAGGACCACCGCTGCCCAAATCCATTGAACCTTGCGAGGAAGGCTTGAATAGTACAAAAAAAGGAGTGAGGCGAGTAACAACAGAAACCAAAGGACTGACTGCCCGGTCACAGTCCACGCCACCAAGACCCCGGCCGTATAAACCGCAAGAATCAGCGCTTGAATCCAAGGATTGTACCGCGCGAATGGAAACGTCCATTTAATCGCCTTCACGCCGCTCACACCTTCTCTTTGACGACCTGACCGAACAGACCCTCGGGTTTAAACAGCAGGACGGCGATAAGGATGAGGAAGGCAAAAACGTCTTTGTACTCAGCCCCGAGCACCCCGCCCGTCAACACACCAAGCTCCGCCGAGGCGAACATCTCCAGGATCCCGAGGAGAAATCCTCCGAACATGGCGCCGCGTATATTGCCGATCCCCCCTAGGACAGCCGCAGTAAAGGCTTTCAACCCGAGGATGAAGCCGATGTAGGGGTCGATGGTCCCGTACTGCTGGGCGAACAACACCCCGGTGGCCCCGCCGAGAGCCGAGCCGATAAAAAATGTCAACGCAATCACCTTGTTGACATTGATAGACATCAGGGCCGCCGTGTCCTTATCCTCGGCCACCGCGCGCATCGCGGCCCCCCATTTGGTCCTCTGAACAAACAACCCGAGCCCGGCCATCATGACGATCGCTGCGCCCAAGACGATCAGGGCGTTGGTCTTGACGGTCACAGAACCCAATGAGATCTCCGAATCGTACAACGCGATCCCGGTGACGATGTAATTTCCGGTTCTCCATTCCGCAATGAAGCGAACCACATCCTGCAAGACGAAAGAAACGCCGATGGCGGAGATCAAAGGAATCAGGCGGGGGGCGTTGCGAAGCGGGCGATAGGCCACCCGCTCGATGCCGACCCCCAGAAAACCAGTGATCACCATGGCCACAACCAAAGCGATCAGCAGAGCCGCCGCTTTCGGGATGGCCTGGAGCACCCCGGCTGCATTCAACCCCATCAAGACGGCCGTGCCGACAAAGGCCCCGGTCATGAAAATTTCACCGTGTGCGAAGTTGATCAACTCCAGAATTCCGTAAACCATGGTGTATCCCAGGGCGACGGTGGCGTACACGGCGCCCAAGGTGATGCCGTCCACCAAAACCTGCGGAAGATTTTGCAAGATTTGGGCCAGCATACGCATCCCCCCGACAAAAATGCGGTCTTAAGGCGGGTTCATTCCTTTGTCAACTCACCGATCTGTTTCCCGGGATACTGGCCGGGTTCAAATTGATACACGTAGACCTTGGCGTACTTGTTGTCGCCTTTATTGTCGAAGCCGACTTCGGTGACAACTCCCTTATAATCCTGGATAGCCCGCACGGCATCCCGCACCTGTTCCCGGCTGGGTTTCTTGCCGCCGTTGGCCCGGATGGCGTTTTCGACAGCTTTCAAGAGGACCATGGCACTGTCGTACCCATAG
This sequence comes from Kyrpidia sp., assembly GCF_023512215.1. Classification (NCBI taxonomy): domain Bacteria; kingdom Bacillati; phylum Bacillota; class Bacilli; order Caryophanales; family Alicyclobacillaceae; genus Kyrpidia; species Kyrpidia sp. The sequence continues at coordinate 4,663 of NZ_JAILZZ010000004.1, forward strand.
GAGGAATAGGATTCGACCTTTTTGCCGAATTTTTGTTCATATCGCTGGGCCCATTGCTTCCCTTGGTCCGTTTTGGTGACATCGGCGGCAATCGAGGTGTAATAAGTGTCGACAATGGCGGGACCGGCGATTTCCACCATGCTGGAGGAGTCGAGGGCATCACCGCCCATAAACTTCATATTAAGTCCTTTGTCCCGGGCCTGTTTGACGATCAATCCGCCTTCCGCATAGGTCCCGCCGTAATAGATGAGATCGGGGTTCTTCGCTTTGACCTGGTTTAGCACGCCGTTAAAATCTTTTTCGCCCACGGTGATGCCTTCATAACCGACAATCTCGGCGCCCAGCTTTTGCGCGGCGTCCCTAAATGCATCCGCCAGCCCCTGACCGTAAGCGGTTTTATCCTGGATCACGAAAATCTTTTTGGCCCCGAGTTGTTGAACGGCGAATTTGGCGCCGGCCGGTCCCTGAAAATCATCCCGGGCACAGATGCGATTGACGGTCTTCAGTCCTCGATCGGTGACCTGGGTGGCCGTGTTGGACGGCGAGACCATGGGAATGGAGTATTTTTCATAGACTTCCGACGATGGAATGGCTACACCGGAATTGAGGTGCCCGACCACACCCAGAATGTCCGGATCTGCGGCGATCATTTGGGCGTTGGCCACGCCCTTTTTCGGATCGGCCTGGTCGTCGTAGGGCACCAGCTGGAGAGTAAAGCCGAGTTTCTTAAAATCTTCTGCGCGATCCTCCACAGCCATCTGCGCCCCGAGTTTGATCGCTTCACCCAAGGTGGCGTTCCCGCCAGAGAGAGGAGACTGGGTGGCGATCTTGATGACCCCTCCTGACGCGCCACCCCCGGAGTCTAACGAGGACGGCAACGCGCCCCCGCCCCCACAGGCGGTGACAAGGAAAGCGACCATGGCAACGGCCAGCGAAGAGCGAATTCTCAGAGATCGATTTCGAATCCGTTCCACAAACATGACCTCCTTCTGGATGTCGTAGGCTCGGCGAACTTCGCCTGGCCATACTCGTGCTTGGTACCTGGGACTTCACTGCAACTATTTTATGTTAGATATACGTAATAAATCTTACGATAACAACGCGATTCTGGGGCAGATTATACCAACGGTTGTGCTAGACGTCAAGTTTTATTTTCTTAAATGTTATATTATATTCCCGATCTCAGGGATCGCTCTCGTGCGGAGGAAATCAAGGAGGGGCTGAGGAACAAGACATACTTTTTTGGTTGGAAGCCAACAGGAAAATTCGACAAATGAAGAAAGCCTCCCAAGGGAAGCCATACCCAAGGAGGCGATGCCATTGTGTATGATCTAGTCCGATATGTTTGTAACATCTCTCCTACCGTTCAGTTCCCCCGGATACGGCAGCGCCTAGACCACCAACTGGACGGGGATGTCAATCTCCACGCCGGGTCTCGACCACGGATGGACCCGTGGGTGAAGCACCAGAAACTTCTCGGCAGCGACATAGAGTAGGAGGGGGCGACCAGCCCCCGTCCTCTCACACCACCGGACGTGCGGGTCCGATCTGGCTGTTCATCAAGCCTGATAGGCCAAAGGTTCACCTTCAACAACCTGATACATGACCCTTTTACGTTTGTCTTTAAACTCTTCAGCCTCGCTCCCCGTCCACCTCAAAGGGCCAGGAGGGCAACATCTTGTTCAGCGGCTTGTCCTCCCGGTATCCCAATGCGTACTCCGCCTGCATAATTGTGTGGATCTCCCGGGTCCCCTCGTAGATCACAGGCGCCTTGGCGTTGCGCAGATACCGTTCCACCGGGTATTCGTTCGAGTATCCGTACGCCCCGTGGATCTGCACCGCTTCGCTGGCCGCCTCCCAAGCCGCGTCGCAGGCCACCCATTTGGCCAGGGACACCTCCCGGGTGCAGCGTTGCCCTTGATTTTTCAGCCAACCCGCCTTCCACACCAGAAGCCGGGAGATCTCCAGGTTCGCCGCCATCTTCGCAATCATCTGCTGCACCAGCTGGTGCCGCCCGATCTCCTTCCCAAAGGTCTCCCGCTCGTGGCTGTATTTCAGCGACGCCTCCAGGCAGGCCTGAATCGTCCCGCAGGCCCCCGCCGCCACGGTGAACCGCCCGTTGTCCAGAGCCGACATGGCGATCTTGAACCCCTCGCCTTCTTCACCTAGCCGATTCTCCTCCGGCACCCACAGATCCTCAAAAATGATCTCCCCGGTATTCCCGGCCCGGATGCCGAGTTTCCCTTTGATCGGCCGGCTGCTGAACCCTTCCCAGGTCCGCTCGACGATAAATGCCGTGATCCCGTGGTGTTTCTTGGATTTATCCGTATAGGCGAACACCAGAAAATGATCCGCCACATCCGCCAAGGAGATCCAAATTTTCGACCCGTTCAACCGGTACCCCTTGCCGTCCCGCACCGCCGTGGTCTGCATCGACGCCACGTCCGACCCGGCCCCGGGCTCGGTCAGGCCAAAGGCCCCCAGTTTCTCCCCTTTCGCCTGGGGAACCAAATATTTTTGCTTTTGCTCCTCGGTGCCCCACTGCAGGAGAGTCATGGAATTCAGCCCGGTGTGCACCGACACCGCGGTGCGAAACGCCGTGTCCCCCCGCTCCAACTCTTCACACACCAAAGCCAGGGTATTGTAATCCATCCCCGCCCCGCCGTAGGCCTGGGGAATGCACACGCCCATCAGGCCGAGCTTCGCCAGCTTGTCCAGGACGCTGCGCTCAAAATGATGGTTCTCATCCCACTCTTTGATGTAGGGCAGAATCTCCTTGTCCACAAAGTCCCGCACCATATCGCGAACGGCAATCTGCTCTTCTGTCAAACTAAAATCCAGCATGGTGTCTCTCCTTTTCTGTTCAGTCTGTTCGGCGGGCCCGGCGGTCCATTCGGCAGTCCGCCGATCTTTTTGGTTGGCCCGGCGTTCCGTTCGGGTGGCCTCCGGTTCGTTTGGCCGGCCTGCCGGTCTCTTTGGCTGGGCTCCGTCGATTTGGCCGGTTCTGGCAGGACCGACTTCTGCACGGCTGGCCCTCCCCGCCGCACGTCCCGGGGCCAAAGCCCTGGCAAGGACCTCATTCCCGCGAGGCCAACCAGAGCGGCCACACCCTTCGTACCCTACCGCGAGTCGGATTCGGGCCTCTGCCCGGAAGCCCCGTCCCCCGGCGCCGGCCCCCTGCTCCTGCCCCGGCGAACGCTTCCACCCGCCTCCAGAGCTTCAATTTGCTCCAGCGTATAGCCGAGTTCCAATAAGATCTCCTCGGTATGCTCCCCCAGATCCGGAGGATGCCGCCGGATCTGCACCGGAGTTTCCGACAATTTTAACGGATTCGCCACCACCGGCACCTCCCCGGCGGACGGATGGACCAGACGGCGCACCATCTCTCGGGCCTGAACCTGGGGATCGGCGAACACCTGGTCCATCGTCTGGATGGGACCACAAGGAATCTCGTGCTCCGCCAGAGCCGTCATCCACTCCCGCCCCGTCCGCGTTCGGAACCGCTCCTGAAGCATGGGGATCAGCACGTCGCGATTCTCCACCCGGCGGTCATTCGTGGCAAACCGGGGATCCTCCGCCCACTCCGGCACCCCCATCGTCTCGCACAACCGCCGGAATTGCCGGTCGTTGCCGACCGCCACGGCGATCTCCCCGTCCGCCGCCTCAAAAGTTTGATACGGCACGATGTTCGGGTGTTGATTGCCATACCGCCGGGGGACATTGCCGCCCACCAGGTAATTGCTGGCCACGTTCACCATGGCGGCGATCTGCACATCCATCAGCGCCAGGTCGATGTACTGCCCCACCCCGGTTCGCTCCTTCACCCGCAGCGCCGACACGATCCCGAGGGCGGCGAACAGCCCGGTGAACACATCGGCCACCGCCACCCCGACTTTCATCGGCCGCCTGTCCGCCTCCCCGGTGATGCTCATGAGTCCCGACATCGCCTGGACGATAAAATCATATCCGGGCAGGTTCCGGTACGGCCCGGTTTGGCCGAATCCGCTGATTGAGCAATAGACGAGATCCGGCCGGAGCTCTTTGAGCTGGGTATATCCCACCCCCAGCTCCTCGGCCTTCCCCGGGCGAAAATTTTCGATCACCACGTCACTGCGGGCGGCCAGGCGCCTGATGACCTCCAGCCCCTCGGCAGACTTGAGGTTAACGGCAATCGACCGCTTGTTCCGGTTCGCACAGAGATAGTACGCGCTGACATCCCCGGCAAAGGGAGGGCCCCAACTCCGGGTCTCGTCCCCACCCCGGGGCGTCTCCACTTTGATCACTTCCGCCCCCAGGTCCCCCAGCAGCATCGTACAAAAAGGCCCGGCCAACACCCGGGAAAGATCCAGCACCCGCACACCGGCCAGGGGAGCGGCAACATCACCGGGTGGAATCGGCGCCCATTTTGGGGCCTCATCATCCATCCTCATTGCGCCATCCCCTGCCCGATCCAGCAACGTTTATCAATCCGTCCCATCCCTTGCCACCTTCCTCGCTCGATAAACAAAAGCCACCTGCCACTTATCGTCATCGTGCACTCGCCATTCCGGTCACGCAACACTAACGGCAGCCGGACCCTCCGTTTCTTTCAATCTCAAGAGTCCCCTCAATGCTCTTGGGAGTCCGCCAGGATACTGCCGGCTTTTTCCGACACCTCGGGAAATTTCTTCAACCGATACCACGTCCAACCGATGCCCGCCAGGACGATAGCCAGGGTGATCCACGGGAACCAATTCATCGGCCACTCCTGTTCGGGCTGAACGAGTTGCCAAAATGGCCAGACGAGAATCACCAGCCCGACGATGGGGACCAACAGGTGGCGAACCCACCCAAACTGCTCCCGATGAACTTTTAAATAATACCACGGCAATGCCAGGTTTGACACCGCATACATCAGGATCAACGGGATCGTCCCCAGGGTGGTCAAATACCCGTAGGTGGTGTTGGCATCAAATTTTAATCCCAATAACAACGCCAAAAGAGTGGCGACGCCCATGTACGTGTAAATCGCCACGTGGGGCGTCTGATTCTTGCCGTGCACCCGGCCAAAAATCGACGGAAGCAGGTGCTCCCGCCCGGCGTGGAACAGGATGCGGGTCTGGGAGTTCCCCGCCGCCACGATGGTGGCCACGATGCTCGTCAATCCGGCCAAATCGACGAGAACGCGAAAAGGCCCCAAATACTGCCGGCCTAACGTATCAAAAGGCGCTTCGTCCTTGGCCATCAGGTCGATGTGGCCCGGACCGAACCCCAAAACCGCCGCATAAGACGAAAGGATGAATAAAACCGCCACGATCAAAATCGTGAAAAAGATCGCCCGGGGAACATTTCGCCGGGGATCGGCGGTCTCCTCGGCGAGGGCACCGCTATTTTCCCATCCTACAAACATAAACATCACCAAAGGAAAAGCGGTGGCCAAAGCTCCCAGGGAAGCCCCCGAAGGAGTGAGAGGCACGGCGGATATCCCCTGGGCGCCCCCTTTGATCAAGATCGCCCCGGCGAGAAGCAGGAGCACCCCCGCTTCAAAGAAGAAGAAAACGATCGCCCAAAAGGAGGACACCTTCACTCCGCGCAAAAGCAGCGCCGTAATTCCGAGGCTCCCGATGATCATCACCGCCAGCCAGGGCACGTGAAGGCCGAGATCCCGGGACAATAGCGCCGACACCCAGCCGCCGAGCACCGCGATGACCCCGGCGATGGCAATAATGTACCCGATGACGATAACGAAAGCACTGGCGGTCCCCACCGCGCCGCCAAAGGTCCGGCTAATAAAAGTGACGAAGGATCCAGCACTGGGGATCGATTTGGAGAATTGGGCCATCGTATTCCCCAACGTCAGCACCGCGATGCCCGCGACCATGACTTCAAAAGGAATCGAAGAACCCACCGTGGCGGCCAAAAAGGCTGCACCGAAAAAAAGACTCATGGCGGGGCCGATGTTCGCGAGGCCCGAGACCATCACATCGCCAAAACTCAGCACGCCGCGTTTCAACGTTGTTTGACTCATCCCACAACCCCTTCTCCTGCAAGAATTGATGATTCCCTCTCGGCGGTACCCCCTTACCCGAATCTTTGACTTTCTGACCCGGGCGCCCCCCCATCAGCCAGTTAGCAAGAATCATACCAAAGAAAATAGAGGTTTCTCCTATCGGCCTTTTTCAAGGTTCACCAGCCCGGGGCGACAATTCAGCACGCAACGGACTTCTCCTACTGTTACATTGAGTGCGGAACAATCCGCCCATGAATCATTCGTGTATCGTTGAATCACAGGCGAATCGGCCATGCCGCCCCACCTCCTCCCCGGCCCGTTCCCTTGCCCCCGGAGCGCCCTTGTGCTATTCTCAAACCAGCACAACTGCACATCTACGGGAGCTCGGGGAGCCGGGCTGAGAGGGCAGCCGATCCGCTGCCGACCGTCAGAACCTGACCTGGGTAATGCCAGCGGAGGAACACTTGTCGTCGCTCAGCGCCGTGCCACAAAACACCGTTTTCGACACGCGTCCGCGCCAAACCGCCCCCGGTCCGGCGCGGTTTTTCTTTTCCTCGCCAAACCCGCCGGCCAGGGCCCAGACAGGTGCGACGGGATCTCCCCAGAGGAGCGGCAACGGAAGTTCCCCAGAGTGGCCGCCACGCCGACCAGCCTTCCGGACCGCGCGCCGGGCGCCACCGGGTGAACGGTCAGGAACCCCGCCGACGCCCTGGACGTGCAGCATGACCACCCCAAAGGAGGTCTCTTCCATGCCGAATCCAAACGGTCCCTTTGTACCGTCTTATGCCGGGCATTTTCCAGAAAGTCGCAAAGTGTATCTTCAAGGTTCTCGCCCGGACCTGCGGGTGCCGATGCGGGAAATCCATCTCTCCCCAACCGATGGCCTCTCGGGGCCGGAAAACAATCCGCCCCTTCGGGTGTACGACACGAGCGGCCCCTACACCGACCCGGATTATGTCCCGGACGTGCGCCGGGGCCTTCCGCCCCTGCGTCGCCCGTGGATTCTCGAGCGCGGTGACGTCGAAGAATACGAAGGCCGCCGGGTGCTGCCCCAGGACGACGGAATGCGGCCCGACGACCCCCGGGCGAACCGCGAAGTGTTCCCCGGTCTCACGCGCAAACCCTTACGGGCGAAGCCCGGCCGGACAGTGACCCAGATGCATTACGCAAGACAAGGTATCATCACCCCGGAAATGGAGTTCGTCGCCCTCCGGGAGAACCTGGATCCCGAATTCGTCCGCCAAGAGGTCGCCCGGGGCCGGGCCATCATTCCGGCGAACATCAACCACCCCGAGAGCGAGCCGATGATTATCGGACGGAATTTTCACGTGAAAATCAACGCAAATATCGGCAATTCAGCGGTATCCTCGTCCATTGAGGAAGAAGTGGAAAAAATGACCTGGGCCACCCTGTGGGGGGCGGATACGGTCATGGATCTATCCACGGGGCGCAATATCCATACGACGCGGGAGTGGATCATCCGCAACTCCCCGGTTCCCATCGGCACGGTCCCGATCTATCAGGCTTTGGAAAAAGTAGACGGCCGCCCGGAAGAGTTGACATGGGAGATCTACCGGGACACCCTCATCGAACAGGCGGAGCAAGGAGTGGATTATTTCACCATCCACGCCGGTGTCCTGTTGCGGTACATTCCTCTCACCGCCAAACGGGTGACGGGCATCGTCTCCCGGGGCGGATCGATCCTCGCGGCCTGGTGCCTGGCCCACCACCGGGAGAACTTTTTATACACCCATTTTGAAGAGATCTGCGAGATCCTGCGGGCCTATGACATCTCCGTGTCCCTGGGCGACGGCTTGCGTCCGGGCTCCATCGCCGACGCAAACGACGAGGCACAGTTCGCCGAATTGGAGACCCTCGGCGAACTCACCAAAATCGCGTGGAAACACGACGTTCAGGTGATGATCGAGGGCCCCGGGCACATTCCCATGCACAAAATCAAGGAAAACGTCGATCGGGAGATGGAAGTTTGCCAGGAAGCGCCCTTCTACACCCTGGGACCCCTGGTGACCGATATCGCCCCGGGGTATGACCACATCACCTCGGCCATCGGGGCCGCGATGATCGGCTGGTTCGGCACGGCCATGCTCTGCTACGTGACACCCAAAGAGCACCTCGGGCTGCCAAACAAACAAGATGTCAAAGACGGGGTCATCGCTTACAAAATCGCCGCCCACGCCGCAGATCTCGCCAAAGGCCACCCCGGCGCCCAGGCTTGGGACGACGCCCTGTCGAAAGCGCGGTTTGAGTTCCGGTGGCGGGATCAGTTCCACCTTTCCCTGGACCCGCGGCGGGCCTATGCCTTCCACGACGAAACCCTCCCCGCCGAACCGGCAAAAACGGCTCATTTTTGCTCGATGTGCGGCCCGAAATTCTGCAGCATGCGCATCACCCAGGACATCCGGGAGTACGCGGCGAGCAAGGGAATGGAGCTGAGCGAGGCCGTCGAAGTCGGGATGGCGGAGAAAGCCGAGGAGTTCCGGCGAAGCGGCGGCGACATCTACCGCCCGGTCTGATTCCCAAAGATATGACTCAAGCCGGCGTCAAGACCTCCTTCCGCCTCCGGGCCATGGCCGGCCCGGGGGTATTTTTGGGCGCCCCTCCGCAAAGAGCCCTTTGTGAAGAGTTTGCGCACTTCGCCACCACTTTCTACGCGTTTCTAACTCTCGAATCATTTTGCTAAAATGGCTACAAAAAGGAGGTCTTCGTCGAATGATCGATGTGCACACCCACGCCTTCCCCGAACGGCTGATGAACGCGATCTACGCCTGGTTTCGCCGGGATGGCTGGAAGATTCCTTATGACGGCAAACAGACCGAAGAGCTCTTTGCAGAACACAGAAAGCAGGGAATGGAGCGATTCTTCGTCCTCTTGTACGCCCACAAACCGGGAATGGCGCGGTCCTTGAACGACTGGTTGGCGGACCTGGCGACGGTTCATCCCGAGGTCGTTCCCATCGGATGCGTCCACCAGGACGACGATGTCAGTGCGGAAACCGAGTATTGCTTGGGGGAACTGGGTTTTGCGGGAATGAAACTCCACTGCGCCGTGCAGCGGGTCTCCATGGACGACCCGAGGCTCGATCCACTGTATGAAACATTGATCGCTTTCAACAAGCCTTTGATCGTTCACGCCGGGACGGCCCCCCGGGACTACACCGGAACGGTGGGCGTTCGATTTTTCGCCCGGACCATGGACCGGTTTCCCGAACTTCGGGTTCAAGTGGCTCATTTCGGCTTGTACGAGACCGAATCTTTTGTGCGCCTCGCCGAGCAGCTGCCGAACGTCGTCTTTGACACGGCGGCCATCACCCCGGAAACACTCAACCACTGGCCTGGCCCCATGGGTTGGCCGCCGGCGGAGCAATGGGTGGAGTGGATCGAACGCCTGCCCGGACGCGTACTTTTTGGCAGCGACATTCCATTTTTAAACGGCCAGGCCGATGTGAAAGCCTGGTTCGAGGGTCTGCCCCTGAGCCAACAGGTCAAACAAGAGATTCTGGATACCAACGCCCGGCGGTTCTGGAATTTGACGGACCCCCCTCGCTCGTGATCAACGGGAGTTCTGAGGAGAATTCCAGTGAACGAACAGGGACTCGATCCGTCTCTCGTGGTACGTGGCGTGCACCGGGTGGGGCACCCGGTGCGGGTCCAGAAAAAAGGTCCGGCATCCCCCGCGCCGGGCCGGCACCACATCATTCCGGTAGTTGTCGCCCACCATGAGCACCTCGTCGAGGGAAACGCCGAATTTGGCCGCCCACTCCCGCAACCGGGGGAGCAATCCGGCAGGTTTGCCCGTGACAAAGGAGCAAACCTGAAACAGACCTTTCAAGCCGAGTTTTCCAATGATCGCCCGGCTATCCGGTTCCGGGCTGTTCGTGGCCAGGATCTGCACCACCCCTTCCCGGTTGCGAGCTTGGATGAACTCCCTCAGACCGGGCACTGTCCTGAGCGGCACCGTATCCTCCATCATATACGCCCGGGTAGCCAGGAAGCTTTCCCTCAGCCGCTCGGGCGGCACCCGGTGCCACGCCGCCAGGGCGATCATCGACCACCAAAGGTCGCCGATGTACAACCAATCCCCCAGGTCCCGTTCTTGTTCCACGTCGTTCACCAGATCATCATAAAAGGCTGACCCCGCCTGTACCACCTCCCCCTCCCAGGTCATTAAACCCTTCGGGCCGCAGATCTGCCCCGTTCTGCCATTGAAAAACATCCCCACCCGCAGAGGGTGGCGTTCCTCTTCAATCTCTTCCCAATCCCGTTCAAACACTCTCAGTCGGGGGGCCCCGGCTGCCAGAAGTTCGCAATAACGACGAAAATGGCTCCGATCCCGATACAAAGTCCCGTCCAGGTCATACACGATCATCCGAATGTCCGGCATCCCTTCACCTCCCCTACCGAATCAATCGCCGACGCAACAAGATCACGGGCAGCCATGAAAGGGCTGCGGCCGCCACGGCCAACCACAGCGCATCCGCCCAGACATGAGTCCACGTGCCGAAGATCAACTCCCGGCTCATGCGCACCCCATGCATCAGGGGTGTAAACCACGCCACCGCCTGCACCGCGGAAGGCAATCCCTCCAAAGGGAAGAAGATCCCGGAAAACACAAACATTGGAGTGATCAACAACGTGATGTAGTAATTAAAATGATCGATTTGAGGGACGAGGGTGGAAGCGGTCATGGCCAGGGCCGAAAAAACCAACCCCACGAGCAGAGCCGCGGGCGGAACCAGGAGGGCGGAGTAATGCCACCCCGGCACAAACCCGAACACCTCCACCACCGCCAGGATGATCACCCCGACGATGGCCGCTTTGACTGCCCCATAAACCAGTTCTCCGACCGCCACTTCCTCCACGTTCACCGGGGTCGCAATCATGGCATCGAAAGTCTTCTGAAACTCCATGCGGACAAAAGTTCCATAGGTCGATTCGAAAGTCGCCGCAAACATGGCCGTGGACGCCACAATCCCCGGAGCGATAAAGGCAGTGTACGAAACGCCATCGATCCCGCCCACATAGCGAGTCATCCCCACACCCATTCCCAAAAGATACAAAAAGGGTTCAAAAAAATTCGACACAAGGTTGTTCAACCAGTAGCGACGAAACACATCCATATTTCGGGCGAACACCGCCCATACCGCCCGCGCGCTCATCTCATCCCTCCCGGAGGGTCCGCCCGGTGAGTCGCAGGAATAAATCGTCCAAAGTCGTGGGCCTGGAGAAAAAGCCCGCCCCGCCAAGTCCCATGGCCTTCAAACGCTCGCAGGCTGCAGTGGCCTCCTCGACGGACTCTGTATAAAGCAACAATCGATCTTCCGCCGACTCCCACCCGCGAATCCCTTGATTCCCGATTTGACCGACCCCGGCAGCCGTGTCGACTTCTAACCGCCTCAGCGCCTCTTGGTGCTGTGCCGGAGGTAGCATCACCTCTGCCGTCCAGGGCCCGGCGTGAGCTTCAATCAGACCCTGGGGCGATCCCTCGGCCAGAATGCGTCCCCCGTCCATGATGACGAGTCGGTCGCACAACCGGGCGGCTTCTTCCATGTAATGGGTGGTCAGGAGCAGCGTGACCCCCCGGGTGCGCAGTTCCCGCATCTTGCTCCACACCAGCTGCCGGGCTTGGGGATCCAGCCCGGTGGTGGGTTCGTCCAGAATCAACAGCTCCGGGTTGTTGATCAAGGCCCGGGCGATAACCAGCCGACGTTTCATCCCCCCGGAGAGACTGTCCACCCGGGAATCCCGCCGCTCCGCCAAACCGACAAAATCCAGCAGCTGCTCGGCCCGTTCCAGGGCAATTCTCCGGGACAGGCCAAAATACCGGGCGAACACGAGCAGGTTCCGGATCACCGTGAAATCAGGATCCAGATTATCCTCCTGGGGAACCACGCCGATCCGGGCTTTGATCCGCCGCATCTCCGTGCGGACATCCATCCCCAGCACAAAGAGTTCCCCGGCGCTGAGGGGCGTGCGACCGTAAATCATCTTCATCGTCGTGGATTTCCCCGCCCCATTGGGGCCGAGCACCCCGAAACACTCGCCGCGCCGAACGAGCAAATCAATCCCCCGGACCGCCTGAAAATGGCCGTACTGCTTGACGAGTCCCCGGGCCCGCACCGCCGGGTCCCCGGGCCCTCGGTTGCTTTCTGCCGACACTGAGGCACCCCTCCTGTCACATCTGGGGGCCGCTCCCCAACAACCGCTCCACCTGGGCCAGAGACCCGGGTTCTGCAATGAGCCAAAGCAGATCCCCGGCGGACAGGGGGGCCTCTCCGGCCGCGAGATTCATGGCCCGGTCCGACCGCTCGATGGATACCACCGTCGCCCCGGTCACGTTGCGAAAAGAGAGTTCCCTCAGGGTTTTTCCGATCACCGGAGAACCTTCGGGAATCGCCACGCAGTGAAGTAAATCGTGCAACACCACGTACCGGTGAGAAGAATGCTGAATATCGTGAAGCACCTGGTCGATCTCGTTGTCAATCACCCGGCGTTTTTCCACCAATTCGGTGAGGCGGCGGTGCAACTCTTCCAGCGTGCGCTTAAAATGCATCTGGGACAGGAACAATTCAGCCGCCCGTTTCGACAATACCACGATTCCAACGCCGGGTTGCACCCGGACCACTTTCGCGGCATCAAGCACGGAAATCGCCCTGCGAATCGTTTCCGGCGACACGTTGTACTGACTGGCCAGGGTGGACCGACCGTGCAACTTCATGCCTTCCGTATACTCCTGGGACGCGATTTTTTGAGCAATATCCACAGCGATCTGCTCATAGCGAGAAAGACCCTCCGAATGGGGACCAGCCACAACCACGCACTCCTTCGCACAGTTTCCGGGGCTGTCAGGGCCCGTCGATGTTCGGACCCCCATACCAATGCTCCCATCCTTGGAGTATACCACAGGCGTAAGGTTTCGAGGCGATGTATACCCGGGGCGGCCAACGTTCTTCCCGCATCCCCTTATCGGCGTTTCCGACCAGCACAGCGGGAAAGCCGGCCAGAAGCAGGTCCCGGTCGTTTCCGTTGTCCCCACAGGCGAGGACCTTCCGCCAACCCAGCCGGGCCACGGCGTACCGGGCCGCCGCCCCTTTCCCCCCCGAGGCCGGAATCACGTCGAGCCGCCCTCGGCTGACCACCACCCGGGTCGGTAAACCGGCCTCTTTCAGTGCTTGCTCGACCCTGGCGACAACGCCTGGATCTCCATCCCACCTGCCGCTGATTCGCCCTTTCGGCCCCCGGGGATCTTCACCGTCCACCGCGTCCACAGAAAAGCCCGGGACTCTTTTCAGGGCCCGGACCACCTCCACCGGACGCCAGGTTGCCAAGGCCCGGCTCCACCACCTCAAATCTTCTTCCCACTCCGTCCCGGAAACCGGCGAACCCTCGCCCCCCGCCGTTTCCCGGCCCGAACCTCCGCCGGGAAAACCTGAAACGGGGAAAAAGATCCGACTCCCCACGTCGGTAATCAACGCCTCCGGCCGTGGCAGCCCCGCTTCCCGCATCACGTGCAGCGCCGAGTCCAGGTAACGGCCGGTGGCATAGGCCAGTCCCCACTGCGGCCGCCCTTCCCGCCAGCGCAAAAAGGCGGACAAACACTCCGAGGAACCGAGTAACGTGTCATCCAAATCAGTAACGATCCCCATCTCCACCCGAGGCTGTTCAGGGGAGGACGACGGGCTGTTGGACGTAGCCCAGATAGACTTCCACCACTTGCGGAGCGATGTTCGGCCAGAAAAACCTTCGCCGGGCATCCCTAGTCCCCTTTCTGCGGAAGGCGTTTCGAAGAGACGGACTCACCCACATTTCGTCCATGGCTTTGACCAATGCCCCGGAGTCCCGGGGCGGGACCAGCCGGCCTGTGACCCCATCCTGAACGATATGGCGGAGACCTCCAACCCCGGAGGCGATCACGACACCCCCCGCCGCCATCGCTTCTGCCGCCACCAAACCGAAGGATTCATACCAGGAGGGCACCACCACCATCTCCGCCCCCCGGTACAGCTGCGGCAATTTTTCGTTCGCCACCGGGCCGAGGTAGTGAACGCGATCCGGTATCGTGGTCAGCAGTTCGCCAAGAGCGGCATGGCTCGCCGTCCATCGCCGCCACTCCCGGCCTTCCCGGTCCCCTCCTGCAATCCACAAATCCGGAACATCGGGATTCCGGGCCACCCACATGCTGTATGCGTCCAACAGTACACCGAGACCTTTCTCCATCGCCAATCGGCCGACGTACAACACATAAGGCCGCCGATGTCCATTTGGATCCACGGGCACCCCGCAGTCCCGATCCGCCGTATCATCCGTTTCCGACTCCGCTTTCGGATCGGCTATAAAATGTTCCCCCACCCCCGCCGGGATCACACTGATGGGCGCCGTCGCCGTCTTCCCGCAAAATTCCTTGGCATGCTCTCTCTCGGTTTCGGTGGTCACCACGACGTGATCGGCCTCAACCAAGATCGACCGTTCCTTCCAGAGCCTCTCCCAGTCCCAACTGCCCGTCCGAAGCCCTTTTACCATACCCAGGGAATGCGGCGTGTAAATGAGCGGATAGTTCAACTCCCGGCGCAGGACGCGCCCTAGGGTGCCCGACATCCAGTAGTGGGCGTGGACCAGATCATACGGCCCACAAGTGGCGATCTTCGCCGATAATTCATGATAAAAAAGATCCAGCCGCTCATAGAGGTCATCTTTCGGGAGATAGCCCCGCTTCCCGGCCGCCACCCGGATCACCCGGGCGCGATCCCCGAAGGCTTCTACCTCCGGCGCATCCTCCCGGGACCAGTGGGTGTAGACATCCACTTGATGCCCCAGGCGATCCAGGTGGAGACTAAGCTGATACACGTACTGATTCTGCCCGCCACTTTGGGTATCCCCAAGTGTCGCCAGAGGATCGCCGTGATCCGAAATCATGCAGACGCGAAGCCCCATCCTTTCACCCCCTCAAACACCTTCCGACAACTTAATTTTATACATGAGTTGTCTGGATGTCAATTCGACCCGATTCGGGCCGTCTGTCGATAGGAGGCGGAAAGGATGTGCTACAATGGACATCGAAAAGATCGCCAGGCAGAGGAGGTTGAATACAGTTTTTGGCATTCTATGAAGAAGAGAAGTGATTTGCCGAAAATCAACGTCACCTGATAGAATCTGATATAGGGTGATGTTCAGGTGAAGCTCTATTCGATTCGAGAGTTTGCGGAGAAACTCGGCGTCAGTGTCTCCACTCTTCGAGCGTGGAACAGGGAAGGCAAGCTGGTGCCTTTGCGAACTCCCACCAACAAGCGCAGATACACCGAGGATATGTTCTATCAGGCGTTAGGAATCGGGAAACGAAAAGAAACAAAGAAAACGGTCATTTACGCCCGGGTGTCTTCCGCAGGGCAAAAGCCTGACCTGGAGAACTAGTTGCGTTTCCTGAAGGAATTTGCGGCCGGAAAGGGCCTCATCATTGACGATATTTTCGTATTGTCCAGCATTTTGCGGCAAAACTCTACGGGTCACGAACCTACAGGGCGCGGAAACTGACCAAAGCCGTTCGGGAGGAGTTGGCCAGTGCGACAGACGATCCGACAAAAGAGCCTACCGCTGAATCGTGAGAAATGGAGGCAGATCGTCGAAGTGGCCGAGGCGTATTCCCGGCAGAAGGACGCCTTCTTGGTGGAGTACACGCAGGTGAGGTCCCTCAAGGATCTGGGGTATAAACGGAGAATTCGAGATGAACGGGTGGCCGCCGGGTTTGTGAGTCCGTTCGGGCTTCAGGCCCGGCAGTGGAAGCTGGCTTTGGAAGACGCCTTATGGACCTTGGAGCGACAGTGGGAAGCGGCGATTGCCGAGGTGCGGGACCGTCTTCACCGCAACGAGGGGTTAACCCCGAAGGAACGGGATTACGCCTTCTGGTTGCTGGACAAGTTCGGGGACAGGCCCCGGGATTGGAGAAAGATTGAGGCGGTTTTTCGGGATGAGGATCTGGCCGGGAAAAAGACCGAATTGGAGCCGGCCGGGCGGAAGAAGATCCGCCACGGGCTGAAGCGGCTGTTTCGCCGGGTCCTGGGAAAGAGGCCGCGGATCAAGAAAGCCCGGAGTTTTGTTGTGGATCAACAGATGTACCGAGTGTTCATGGTGGGCAACCGGCAGTATGTGGCGGTGATGGGGTTGTCCCCGGGAAAAAGGATCGTGATCCCCCTTTCTGGGATTCACAAGCTGAGGGGCAATCTGCGGGTGGTTCTGCTGCCGGACGAACAGGCGGTGGAGATTCACATGAGCCGGGAGCCGAAGACCTACCCGGCCGGGGAGGAAGAGGCGGGAATCGACCTGGGAGTCACCGAAGTTCTGACGGACGACTCGGGGAAGAAGTATCGGCCGGAGTACGGCCAGGCCCTGCAAGAGATGTCGGACCACGTGCTGGACAAAGGACGGAAACGCCAGAAGCTGTGGGCGTTGTATCGCAAAAACCGGGAGCGGGACCCGAGAAAGGCCCGGCGAATTCGGCGGCACAACCTGGGGCTGGTGAAACAGCACAAGCGACACAGGCGGTACAGGGCGTGGTGCGAGAACGAGATCAACCGGGCGTTTCGGGCGTTTTTTCGGGAACGCCGGCCGAGGGTGATCGCCTACGAAGATTTGTCCCACCTGCGGGGGAAGGCGAGGAACAAGGGGCTGTCCCGCAAGGTGAGCCAGTGGCAACGGCAGGCGATCCGGGGGCGACTGGAATACTTGTGCCATGTTTATTCCATAACCGATCCGGGACCGGTGAACGCCGCTTATACGAGCCAGACCTGTCCCTGTCCCGGATGCGGGTGGGTGGACGGCAAGAACCGCAACGGTGATTCGTTCCGGTGCCAAAAGTGCGGATATGAAGGAGATGCGGACCATGTGGCGGCGACCAATGTGAAGGGGCGTCTTCGCGACCAGGAGATCACAAAGTACACCTCACACAAAGAAGTCAAAAGAATTTTGCTGAAGCGCTACTGGGAGAACCACGCATGAATGAATCAGAGTTCCCGGGATGTTCCCGGGAGGACGGGACAGGGACAGGCCGGGCGGGAGAAAGACCGTGAGGGCGTGCGGGGGTTGGCGAAGGCCGCACGGAACACGGCTTTGACGATGAGGCGCAAGCGGAGCGCCGCCGGGTGGCTGATCCTGGGGGGTTCGGCAAAACGGCCTTCCGGGTTGGCAAAACCGATCCCTGTCCTGCCGGTGGGAGACGCGCAAGCGTCGAGGGACCACCCCGCCGTTTGGAAACTGTCGGTGCCGGACGCTGGTCGGCGGACGGCCTGATGGTACTGTTTCGGGCGGGACTCCAGATGCTCGGCCCCAGGGCCTCGCCAATCGGGTCTTCGGGGAGCAGCCAGCCTCTCGGAGAGCGTAAACTGCTTTGCTGTCAAGTCTGTCAATGTTTGATAGAAGTCGATAGCAAAAATGAAACAGGTGTGCGATGTTATGGAACAAAAGGAAAACCAACGGCCGACCCCGCAGCAAAAACCGTCGGTGGTTCGGGAAGGCGGAATGACCTACGACGATTACGCGGCCCTCGATGACGGAAACCGCTACGAATTGGCGGCGGGCCGCCTCGAGCTCATGAGTCCCTCCCCCTCACCCCGCCATCAACTGCTCAGCTATGAACTACTGAGGACATTGGCCGACACCTGTGAACGCGATTATATCATCCTAAACGCACCCATCGACTTGATTCTGTCGCCATCTGAAGTTCGCCAACCCGATCTTTTGCTGGTTCGCCAGGATCGCATCCACATTTTAACCGAACGCGGCGTGGAAGGTCCTCCCGATCTCGTTGTCGAAATTCTCTCACCCTCTACCCTGCAGAGAGACAAAGTGGACAAGGCGAAGGTTTATGCCTTTTACCGAATTCCCGAGTATTGGATCGTGGAACCGCAAACTTTCGTGCTCGAGCAATACATTCTGGAAAAGGAACGGTATGAACTGACCGCCGTCTACCATGGCGAAGAGCCGGTGAGTTCGCCGGGTATGCCTTGCATTTCTTTCACCATGCAAGCGATCGCCGAGCGGATCCCCGACATCGGGCCCCGCGCCGCCGGGACTAAGTCGAATCCTTGACGCCTCCCGTCAGCCCTTGGTCTCCAGGCCGGCGGCCGCCTCCCGCCCGCCGGCGCCAGGACCTGTCATTCCGCCACTCCCAAGATGCGGTCAATCTCCCGCAGCGCCTCCTCGGGCAGCACCACCCCCGCGGCCTTGACATTTTCCTCCACCTGCTCGGGCCGGGAAGCCCCCACCAAGGCGCTGGACACTTCCGGCAGCCGCAACACCCACGCCAACGCCATCCGCGCCAAAGTCAGGTCGTACCGGCGGGCGACGGCCGCCAGCTCCTCCACCTTTTGCAAGATTTCCGGTTGCAGGTATCGGCGCATAAAGGCCTGCACCTCCGGCGTGGCCCCCCGGCTGCCCGCCGGCGGCTGCTGGCCCGGGCGGTATTTGCCCGTGAGGACCCCTTGCCCAAGGGGCGAAAACACCACCTGGCCGATTCCCTCCCGGGCGCACAAGGAGATCACCTCGGCTTCGATGCCGCGATTGAGCATATTGTACAGCGGCTGGCTCGCCACAAACCGGTGCAACCCCAACTCCTGCTGCAGACGCACCCCATCGGCAATTTGCACCGGCGACCATTCACTGAACCCGGCGTACAAAATCTTCCCCTGGGTGATCAGATCATCGATGGCCCGGAGGGTCTCCTCCAAGTCTGTCTCCGGGTCAAACCGGTGGCAATAGAAAATATCCACATAATCCACCCCAAGGGCGGTCAAACTTTTCTCCACCTCGCCGATGATGTGTTTACGGCTGAGTCCTCGATCATTGGGTCCGGCTCCCACCGGCCAAAAGGCCTTCGTCGTCACCACATAGCTCTCCCGGGGGTACTCCCGCAGGGCCCGGCCCAGCACCCGCTCGGCGGCATGGGGTTCCGCCCCGTACACATTGGCACAGTCGAAATGATTGATCCCCAACTCAAAAGCTTTATGTACACAGGCCTCGGCTGTCCGCTCTTCAGTCACGGTCCCATAGGTCAGCCAGCTTCCCAGGGCAATCGCCGAAACTTTGAGTCCACTCTTCCCCAGCCTTCGGTATTCCATCCTTTGAGCCTCCTCATCAAAACAATCGCCCGGCGGCACCCGGGCCTCTTTTAGTTTATCACAGGAAAATCCGTGACAGTGTACGGCTGACAGGGGGTCGGCCAGCGCCGACACCCCGTCAGAAAACCACTTGAACTTTGAGCAACTCCGGCGCTTTCGGGCGTCCCAGAAATTCGGGCAGCTCCTCCAAGGCGATCGTTTTCGACAGCAAAGGCTTCACCTGGATCCTTCCCGCCGCCACCCACTCCAGGGCGGGCAGAAACGTGTGGTTAATGGCCATACTGCCGATCAGTGTCCAGTCCCGCCGATAGAGATCAAAAGGGCTCAGGGAGATTTTCGCCCTTTTGGGCGCTACGCCGAACTGCAAGAACTTTCCCGCCGGCCCGAGAAACCGCAAGGCCGTTTCAATCACCGCCGGCGCTCCAGTGGCATCCACCACCGTGTCGAAAGACTCCAGCTCCCCGCCGAGCTCCTTCTCCAGGGCCGCCGCCGGCACCGTCCGGGTGGCGCCAAACCGCCGGGCCAACGCCAATTTCCCCGGGTCGACATCCACGGCGGTCAACTCCGCCGCCCCGGCGTGGACCAGGGCCTGCACCAACTGCTGGCCCATCGCCCCGGCCCCGAAGAGGAGCACCCGTTCCCCCGGGCGAAGCTTCAGCCGGTTCATCCCGTGTACCACGCAGGCCACCGGTTCCGCGAACGCCCCTTCTTCAAAACTAAGAGCATCCGGCAACCGAAAAGCGGAAGACTCGGGTACCGCCACCTGTTCTGCGAACCCCCCGGGCACCGTGGTGCCGATGCCGCCCCAGTTTTCACAGTGATTCCCCCGGTTCGTGAGGCAATAGCGGCAGTGTCCGCAAAACAGAGACGGGTCCACCGCCACCCGGTCCCCTACCGCAAGGGACGTAACATCCGGGCCCACCTTGGCCACCACACCGGCGAACTCGTGCCCGGGGATGATCGGGTAACTGCCCAGAGAATCTCCCTCAAAGATATGAAAATCTGTCCCGCAAATCCCCGCCGCTTTGACGGAGACCACCACTTCACCCGGGCCCGGCTCGGGTTCCGGGACCTCTCGGATCACCGCCCGCCCCGGCTCGGGGATCACCATCGCCTTCATCGCACTCCCCTCCCTCCGCGCGCTGTCGATTGCAGGCTGCCCGCCCGAACGGGCTTACCGAGCGATCTCCGCCACCACCGGCGCCCCATTCAGACACCGCGCCGTCACCCGGCGAAGCCCCCCGGACACCCCGGCGGTCACTTTCACCACCCGGCTCTCTCCGGCTGCCAGGTCAAAAAAATTCTCCTCGAACACCGCCGGTTTCCCCGGCACCTCCAGGACGATCATCCGGGCGTGGACGTCAACCCGGACCCGAACCTCCTGCCCGCCCTCCAGAATCTCCACCTCAAGGGACGCTTGGGGCAGGTCCATGTCTTTTTGATCGCAAAGGTACACCCAGCGTTCCGGGGTGCGCCCCGTCCGGGACCGCAGGGCCACCGCCACCCGCCGGACATCCGCTCCACCCAGCCACTCCTCCGGGGCAAGCCTGGCAATCTCCACCCGGCCTCCCGCAGGCACCCGAATCGGCCACTGCGCCATTTTCAAGCGAGTTCCGTGAAAGTCGGCAAGTTCCATCGTCACCTCATCGCTCAAAGGGTCCAGACCGTCCCACACCGCGTGTAAAATCCATTCAGTTTCCTTCACCTCAAGGGTTAACAGGTACGGGTGGAAAAACCGCCGGGCATAGTAGTAAGCCGCCTTGGGCAGGCCCTCGTAATCGATGATGCTCCAGCTGATCCCCGGCCAGCAGTCGTTCAGTTGCCAAATTAATGCCCCGGAGGTGGCGAACTTTCGCCGGCGGTAGTGTTCCACCGCCAACCGGAGCCCTTCGGCCTGGATGAGCATGGAGTTCATCCCATATTCGTCAAAGGTCCGCGGCACGCCGGTGTACCCGGCCATCACCAAAACCGCCGTCTGTGGATGAGCGTCTTTGTTCCGGTACGCCATCTCCCGGCCCCCCCACTCCAGGCCGCCGTCGGGAAGCCATTTTCCCAATGTATAGCGATTGGCCGCCGCCTGAATGCCGAACTCGCTGACAAACCGTGCGGTGTCCTGCAGGTACTGTTTAAACGACACGCCCTGGACGCTGCGATCCACCCGCTCGGGCTCCCCGAAATGGCGGGGGTACACATGTCCGTGCCACACCTGCCAATTGTGTCGGTCCCCCTCCTCGGCGCTGTTGTGGTCCGCCCCGCCGTAGGGCGAGCTGGGCCAGTACGGCCGGTCCGGATCCAGGCGCCGCAGCACCTCGGGGATCAAACGGTGGTAAATCCGCTCCCCGTAAAACGGTTCCCGGAGCCGGCCATCGGAGACCATCATTTCCCAGAGCCACTGATTCTCATTGTTGCCACACCACAGGGCCAAACACGGATGACCCCGCAGCCGGCGAACCACCGTTTCCACCTCGGTTTTTACATTTTCCATAAAATCCTTATTGTAGTCCGGATACAGGGCACAGGCGAACATGAAGTCCTGCCAGACCAAGATACCCAGTCGGTCGCAGATTTCGTAAAAAATATCCGGTTCGTAGAGTCCACCTCCCCATACCCGGATCATATTCATTCCCGCCTGTCCGGCTGCCTCCAGGAGCCCAGCGATGCGCTCTTCCGTCACCGCCCCGGGGAACTGATCCGCGGGGATCCAGTTCGCCCCCTTGGCAAAAATCGGCCGGCCGTTAAGCACAAAGGTAAACCGGGGTTCACCATCCTCCTCCCGGAGCAGGGTCAATGTGCGCAGCCCCGCCCCCTGTTCCCGCCGGTCCAACTCCTCTCCCCGGACAATCAGTGCGACCTCCAACCGGTACAGGTGGGGTTCACCAAGGTCCCGGGTCCACCACAGCTTTGGCCGCAACACTTTCAGGTCCACCGATGCCTTTTCTCCGATCACCGGCGTCTCGCCCTCGGCGGCCTTGCGTTCTCCATCCCAGAGGACAATCCGCACCCGGGCATCTTCCTTCTCCTCGGGATCCCCCGGGCGAAGGATCTCCACCTCCACCGGCCATTTCGCCCAGCCCTCGCCAATAAATGGAGTCCTGGGGCTCACGGACTGAATCCGCCAGCCCCGGTGGCTGCGAAGCACCACGGGCCGCCAAATTCCGCAGGGGACGATGTTGGGCCCCCAATCCCAGCCAAAATGGCTCTGGGCCTTCCTGACCCACACCCGGTCGCGGTTGAAAGCCGCCCACAACCCGTGGTCTTTCTCTTTGACCGCCAGGGCCACGGGGTCGAATTTCACCGCCACCACATTGTCCCCGGCCACCAGTTCCCGGGTCACATCGAAGGTCGCCGGGACGAACATGTTGGCGTGGCGCCCGAGCTCCCGGCCGTTGAGATAGATCGTGGCCAAGGTATCCAGCCCTTCGAACACCAACTCCAACGTCTCCCCCGTGCGGAGTGACCCTTCATCCATAAAAAAATGGCCCCGGTACCACCACACCCGTTCTTCCACCCAACGGGTGCGCCGGTCGTTGTGTCCATAAAATGGGTGAGGAATGACCCCGGCTCGATGCAGGGTCGTGTGCACATCTCCGGGCACCTCCGCCGGGAGCCAGAAATGATCGATGTAATCCCGGGCAGCTACTTCGGTATCCCGGGCCCCTCCCGGCTCAAACCCCTCGATGCGCCACTCTGTGATCTCCCGTTCTTCCCTCACGCCAACCACCTCGGCTTTTCTCCATAACAAAAGAAGCGGATAGACCTCTGCCTATCTCCGCTTCCCGTCACGCCCCCATGCCGACGAATCGCCCAGGGGCCTTTCCTCATCCCAGCCCGGACCCAGCACCCCGGCCTTTTCTAACTGTCGTTCGAGATAGTCCAAGGGTGTGCCCTCCACGCCGGCATACCCCGATTTGGTATAAACGTGAAGGGCATCTGGAAACACCTCGGACAACAGCCCCCGGATCCTCCGACCCGACGGGTCATTGTCTGTCAAGATCACCGCTTGCCGGCGCCCCACTTGTTTCTGCAGCGCCATGAGCCGCCGGTGACCGGGAATCCCGTTCGTACACAGTATCATCACGTCTGCGGGCAGGATTCGACGCAACCTCGCCCGATCGTGTTTTCCTTCCACCAGAATGGCGAAACGCTCTTCCTCGCGGTCGATGCCTTTCATAGATCCAGCATACCACGCCGCGGCCGGAAATGCCCTGGCTGTACCCTACCTCAAAAATGAAAATTGTCCGGATCGGGCCCCACCCGCTGGTCGCGATTCAACCCATCCAGGGCCGCCACGTCCTCGGGGGCGAGCTCAAAATCGAACACCTTGGCATTGTCCCGGATCCGTTCGGGATGGACAGATTTTGGAATGGTCACCACTTGGTGTTCCAGGTCCCACCGAAGGATGATCTGGGCCGGGGTCTTTCCGTATTTTTCTGCCAACCCTCGTACCGTCGGCTCGTCGAACAGGTGACCCCGCATGAGAGGGCTCCAGGCCTCCAATTGAATCCCGTGCTCCCGGCAAAAGGACAAAAGGGGTTTTTGGGTCAGACGGGGGTGAAATTCCACCTGGTTGACCGCCGGCCGAATCTCGGCATCCGCCATGAGGTCCTGCAAATGGTGGATCTGAAAGTTGCTTACTCCAATTGCCCGGACCCAACCGTCGCGATACAGTTTTTCCATCGCCCGCCACGTCTCTTTGTAACGACCCTTCACCGGCCAGTGGATGAGGTACAAGTCCACATACTCCACCCCCAGCCGCCGCCGGCTCTCTTCAAAAGCCTTTAGTGTGGAATCGTACCCCTGGTCGCTGTTCCACACCTTCGTCGTGAGAAACACCTGCTCCCGGGGCACTCCGCTCTCCCGAATCGCCCGGCCTACTCCTGTTTCATTCTGATACATCGCCGCGGTGTCGACGCTGCGGTACCCCGCCTCCAAAGCGGCTCGCACCGCACGCTCCACCTCCTCGCCCTCCTTGGTTTTGTACACCCCAAGGCCAAACCAGGGCATCGCGACGCCGTTGTTGAGAACCGCCCTATCCGACAATCCCCGAATCACCTTCATCCCTCCACCATCTCTGCTTCATCCCGCCCGAGATTTTGGACAACAGTCCTTACGCCTGAGGTTGGGGCGGCTGACCCCGCAGAACCCGCAGGACCTCCGTCTCCAAGGCCAATTGCCGGGCGAGGACTGCTCCCCCATCCCCCGCGAAGGCCAAGGGCAACAGATCTTCCAACGCCTTATCCACAGGTTGCCCCAAACGGGTGCGCAACTGAAGGAATTCCTGGAAAATCCACCGAATGCCAAAGGGGAGTTCCAACTGATCCAACCCCGCTTCGATTCCCCGGCTGGGGCTCACGACCAGCCTCTGGGCGCCGAGAATCCGGAGCACCAAGTCCCGGACTTCGTCTTTCCGGCGTTCTTCCAGGCGCACCGCCACATACTCGTACACCAAGGCTTCCACCAATTGCTCCATCTCCCGCCGGGCGTCCTGGGTGTCCTTGACAATGCCGAAGATCGGTCGGTCCACCGCCTGTTTAAAGGCCTGGGCCACCCCTTCTTCGGACAAGTGCGTCAGAACGAGATTCACCCGACTGCCGTGAAGAGATTCAATGTGGTGAAGCAACCCCGCCAGCCCGGCCGCCAGGGCGGGATTCCCTGAACAAATCAAAAACAGTCGGTCGGCCTTGTCGATCGGCCCAAGGTTCAATTGCCGCAGCGAATTCGACAAATCCACCAATTCCACATCTTTGTGGACATCGGCCACTCCAGAAAAGCGCTCCGCCCAAATCTCCGTCACGGTATTCAGAAATTCCGTCAGATCCGCGTGGGTCACCGATGCAAACCCGAAAATCGTCATCCCTGCACCCCGCTCCCTCTCGAAACTCCTTGCCGCTAAACTCTCTATTTGCTAGTGTCTCATGAACGGCCGAATCTGTACAGGGCAAATTCTGCCCAACCCGGGAGGAAAACGGTTCTCTGTGGACGAATTCTTCTCTTGGTGATGTAGTAGATGACCTTCCCCTGCAAGGATGTGAGACACGACTTCCCAGCCGGCCAAACGCCGTCTGAGAACGACGTGACGCCAAGGGACTGAAGGGAGGCAGTGTCGGTGAAGCGCAAGAGATACCTCTGGCCGTTGCTCGTGCTCGGAACGGCCGGTGGCGTGGCGGGAGCACACCCAGCCCACGCGGAGGGTTCTTACGCCGTCTTTCAATATGCCGTTCGGTTAAAAGAGTTTCCTACACTGACGGATGCCGTGGCCTATGCGAAGCTGTGGGACCACAGCCGGATCGTCAACCTGGCCACCGGCGAAGACGAATGGGACAACTATCCGGCCCCTATCGCCAAGTTGGGCTACTGGGTAGTCCGGCACGGCGAGTGGGTGGATGCTGCCTGGACCCAGGAGCAAGCCGTTCAAAAAGCGAAGAATGTGCCGGATTCCGTGGTTTTGAATGCCCTGACCGGAACCGTGGTTTGGCAGCACCCCCCAACGACTTCTCCGAGTCAAGGCGGGGCTTCCGGGGACGGTTTATCCTCTCGGGGAGAAACGGCGAGCAACCCCACGTCCGGCAATTCCCCATCGACCCCGGTGGATCATCCGCCTGTTTACGCCCAAGTCCTACCCCCGGCGGCCTCCGCGACCAAGGCGCCGGCAAACCCGTTATCTGGTGGATCTTCGCCGGGACCTGCCCCGGGGACATCAACGGAAAGTCCCTCGCCCGCTTCCTCGGCGAAAGGGCAAGGGACATCATCCCCTGGGGCCGCAACCTCTTCACCCCAACCGGGGAATGGAAGTGGGACTACCCGGGTCCCGGATCGGCCTGCTCCCTACGGGCCGGATTATTACGAGGTTCAAGGGGGCACTCTTTTGCACCTGTTCGGCACCCCCGGGGCACCGCCCAAGGCGGCGATCGTGGTGGGACCGGCACCAGACTTTATGCGGCCCGGAGACATATACATACGGGACTCTGCACATCGGTTTTACCGGCGGACTCCTTCGGGCGATCAGCCAGTGGGCGTGTGGGAGCCTCCCTTTGAAACCCTGGACCTCCGGCTGCCGGCCAAGATGACTGGCCAGGAGATCGACCAGTTTATTCGGGAGCACCACCCCGAAAGCCCCCTGGTGGGTATGGGGAACGCCTTCGTGCAGGCCGGGCAACAATACGGGGTAAACCCCCAGTACCTAGCCGCCCATGCGATCCTGGAGAGCGGGTGGGGACTGTCTTCCATCGCCCTCGACAAGAAAAATCTGTTCGGATACGGGGCCTATGATGGAGATCCGTACAACGCCGCCGCCACCTTCGCGAGTTACCAGGACTCGATCCGCTTTATCGCTTACTTCGTTCGGCACCAGTATTTGGATTCCAGTGGGCGCTGGTACGGAGGTTCGCCAACTTTAGACGGCATGAATGTCCACTACGCCACCGATCCCGATTGGGCGGAGAAGATCGCCAGCCTGATGGAACAGATGCGCCCGTATCAGCCGGAGGATTACCGCGGGGTGGCGGTGCTTCCCGCCTCCGCTCCGCAGCCTCCCGGACCCATCGCAGATCCACCTCCGGCACCCGCCAACTCCGGTGGCACCTTGCCGACTCCAAACTCGGGCCAGCCAGGCCCCGGTTCCGGCTTTCCGATCCCCGGTTCCCAGCTCGGAGACCGCTCGGGGGTGCCAACCCCCCTGCCCGCAGGTCTCAAGGGCGAGACGACCGACGCCGTCAATCTCCGGGAAGGCCCCAGCACCTCGACCCGGGTCATCACTGTGCTGCCACCCGCGACTTCGGTGACGGTGCTGCAACGCTCCCCGGATGGCTGGTTTCAGGTGGACATCGGCGGTCAAAAAGGGTGGGTATACGGCCAGTACCTGCAACTTGATCACGTGCTCGTGGCCCGGGTGGACGACGCCCTCAACGTCCGCCGCGGACCGGGTCTCTCCTTCAGCGTCATCACCCAGGTGCCCGCCGGCACCCTCCTCACCCCCGTCAACAACGCCGGGGGCAAGCCAACGGTAGTCAACAACTGGTACCACGTCCGCCTGCCGAGCGGCCAAGAGGGATGGGTCTACGGAGATTACGTCGCCCAGGCTGTGCCCGTGTGACAAGGCCTAGCCGGAGTGGGCCGATGATCTCCGCCCCTGCCCACAGGACAGTGCGCTCCACCCGACGAAAAATGGGCTTCCCCCGGAAGGAGGGAGGCCCATTTCCCTTCAACAAGAGTTATTCCACACCGACGATGGCCGCTGCGCAGATGGCCATGAGATAGATCAACGAATAACGAAACATCCCGTTAGCCCATTTCATCGGGTCGGACGTTCGAAAACCCCACAGACTCATACCGACGTAGATCCCGCCGAGAATCGCCGCTGGAATCACATACAGCCAGCCCGCAGCCCCGGTCCAAAAGAGCAACAGCGAGACGGGCCACAGCACGGCCGTGTAACCGAGCATCTGGCGCCGCGTCGGTTCGAACCCCCGTACCACCGGCAGCATGGGGATTCCGGCCGCTCGGTAATCTTCCACCCTTTTCATGGCCAGGGCAAAGAAATGGGGCGGTTGCCAGAGAAAGATGATCAAAAAAAGAATCCACGCCGATGGGTCCAACGTGCCCCGCACCGCTGCCCAGCCAATGAGAGGAGGTACAGCACCGGCGATCCCCCCGACCACGGTGTTCAGGGTGGTGGTTCGCTTCAACCATAATGTATAGACGATGACATAAGTAAACCAGCCGACCAAAGCCGTGAGCGCCGTCAGACCATTGATGCCCACAGCAAGGAGCACCAGCCCTGCTAGAGAAATCGCCGAACCGAGCAATAGCCCCTGAACAGCTGGAATCCGGCCGTTGGCCAGTGGCCGCTTGGCCGTGCGAGGCATGACCCGATCAATATCCCGATCAATCCAATTGTTGAGCGCGGCCCCGCCCCCCACCACGAGGGCCGTACCCGCCAAGGTCACCACTGTGGTGTACCCTTCGAGGCGCCCGTGGCCCGCCAGCCACAACCCCGCGAACGTCGTCCACAAGTTGGCGACATTGATTCCTACCTTCGTGATCGACACATAATCTTTCCAGGAACGGCTGACCTCTTGCGGCTCCGCTGCAGAATCGGATTCTATCTGAGCGGGGGTCGGAGAATCATAGGCCGCGGGCCTTTCCATCCTTCCCCCTCCTTTCTGTACATCGTGCGTCCTCAACCTTCACCACCGTTCCGGTCACATCCGGCCCCCGGCCGTCAGGCTGTCGGAAGACCCCTGGGACACCACTGTTTCGTGCCCAGGATTGATCTGTTGACCGTGCAGATCGTGCCACAAGCCGGTCACCAGATACGACCCGAGCCCGACCACCAGCGCCGCCCCCGACCAATGCACGGTCACCGAGGCCACATTGAGTTCTAACAGGTACGCCACCGCCCCCGCCACCATCTCAGCCACCAACAGGCTGAGGTAGAGCACGACGGTCTTGACACCCCGGGCGCTTCGCACCGCCTCGGTCAACAGCCAAACCGCTAACACCACCACGACGAAGGCAAAAAGGATGTGTAGGGCAAACACCGTTGTGGAGAAAATCTTCGACGGAATAATGAACTGCTGATGACTCGCAAGGTAGGTCCCCTTGCCGAATAAGGCTTCCCCGGCCCCGGAATGGCGAAAATACCCGCCCAGCAGTACCTCCCCAAAGGCCGCAATGGCGGTGATCCAGGCCGCCCGCATCAAGCCCCGGTCTTTCGCGTCCATCTCCCGGGGGGCGACGGCGGTTCCAGATCCAGCGGACCGCCTCAAGTGTACCGTCAAAGCCACCATCGTCGCAAACAGAATCATGCTGTTTCCTACGTCGATGGTGGTGAACGCGCCGGGCAAGACCAAGACCACAATCAACGCCCCGGCGATCACCTGAACCATGATACTGGCGACGGTGATCCCGAGCAGCCACTTCGACAAACGGTCCAACCGCTTCCGATTGCGAAAACCGACTACAGCTACCGCCAACACCAGGAGTGAGACTGCGGCCGCAACCAAGCGATGGGTGTATTCGACCAGAACGAGGCCATCGAGCGGCGGGATCAACTGTCCATTACAGAGGGGCCAGTCCGGGCAGACAAAGCCCGCATTCAGGCCCACCACCAAAGCACCCATGACCATCGAAATGTATATTGTCACTGCTGTAACCAACGGCAGTCGGTACCCCACCGTCCCATCCCCTTCCGTCGAATTCATCGCCCGGAAAAGCCGTGCCACAGTGCAGCGATGACCGGGCCTCACTCCAACGCTACACTTTCCTTAGCATAATGATACACTCCCAGACGTCCGACCGCCAGTCCCAGGAAGGGCCGTCCTCCGCGGGGATTCGACATCTGTCGCACATCGTTTGCAATTTCGACACAGTTTATCCAAGAAATGCCCCGCATGCCCTTTACTTGACAAGGGGTCCGGATTGACGGAACATGGGAAAGAAGACAATCCGCGTGGTTGAGGTGAAAAGGATTGAATCTAAAAGTCGTCTTGCCCGGCATCGTCGTATTGCCGCGACAGACCATCGTCGTATTGGAACGCGTGTATTCCCGGGGGGACGGAACTCACGGGGCTCTGTCCGTTTTTGACAAAACCGAACACATCCGATTTGAGTTTCAAGGTCAGCAGCCTCCGGAAGGGACAGAGGAACCTTCTTTATCCGGGAAAAACTATTTGGTGGACTATTGCCAAGTAAATTTTGATGGCGACAAAACCACGACCTTGATTCACGCCCGGGAGATTCACGTCGGCGTACATTGAACCGGCAATCGTGATCTAGCCTGGGATCTGGGCCGCCGGTCCCCCGACGGCCCGCCCTCCATCTCAATCCCCTTCCTCGCGCTCTCCGATCCGACCAGTCGTTGCCTCGTCGCTACATCCCTGTCCCGGGAGATGGCCGCATAGCATTCCTTCTTTCAGCGTCGACCGACCGATTGGCTCCTCACCTGCATCGATCCGTGCTCTAGAAAGCGTTGGTGGAAGGAAAAGGCCCGTTCCAACACATGGGGGGTATGGCCGCCCCGCTTGAGCGCCTCCTTGTAATACTCCCGCAATTCGTCCCTATAGGCCGGGTCCGCACAATGCTCGATGATCAAAGGGGCCCTCTCCCGGGGGGCTAAGCCTCGCAGATCGGCCAAACCGTGCTCGGTGACCACCACGTCAACCTCGTGTTCGGTGTGGTCTGTGTGAGACACCATCGGAACGATGCTAGAAATAGCCCCACCTTTGACCGCCGAGCGCGCGACGAATACGCTCAATCGCGCGTGACGGGAAAAATCTCCCGAGCCGCCGACACCGTTCATGATGTTCGACCCCAGCACATGGGTGGAATTGACATTCCCGTATATGTCGACTTCCAGGGCCGTATTGATGGCCACCACCCCGAGCCGTCGGATAATCCCAGGATTGTTGGAAATGTCCTGGGGACGCAGGAGGATGCGGTCCCGATAGCGATTTAACTCCCCCATCACCTGCTGAGCTTTTTCCTTCGACAGAATGATAGCGCTGGCCGATGCAAAGGAGAGCTGACCGCTGTCGAAAAGGTCGAACATCGAATCCTGGATGACCTCGGAATACACCGTAAGCCCGCTCCACGGCACATCCAAAAATGATTGGAATACCGCATTGGCCACGGCGCCGATCCCCGCCTGCAGGGGAGGCAGGGGAAGAGGCAGCCGGCCTTTGCGCACCTCGTGGGCAAAAAACTCCATCAAGTGTCCGGCGATCCCTTCCGTCTGGGCGTCCCCGGATTTCATGGGCGCGTGGCGGTCCGGGCTATCCGTTTTCACCACAGCCACTACTTTCGACCAGTCGACGGGGATGACCGGCGTGCCAATTCGTTGCTCCGGCCGGGTCAGAGGAATGGGTTCCCGGTGCCCCCAAGGGCCGGGATCATAGATGTCGTGCATCCCGATGAGAGCGGGGGGCTGTCCCTGGTTCCACTCAATGATCACTTTCTCGGCGAGCTTCGCAAAGAGCGCCGCATTTCCCACCGATGTCGTGGGGACAATTCCTTCCTCCCGCACGTCCACCGCGTCGAGAATCGCTATATCCGGCCGGCGCCACACGCCGTCCTCAAAGCTCTCCCGCATGTGAGAAAGGTGCTCGTCGACAAACAACACTTCGCCGCGGTTAATCGCTGCCCGCAGATCGGAGTTTGCCTGAAACGGCGCCCGCTTGTGAAGAAGGCCCCGCCTCGCCAGCTCCCCATCCACCGGGTCGCTCATCGAGGCTCCGGTGAGCAGATCGATTTGGCCCTTTTCTCCCAATTGCTCCTGGAGAGCTACCCATGCGCCAAGTACGGCCCGGGCCTCCCCGGCTCGGGCAAACCCGGATACCGCCACTGTCATCCCAGGGCGAATCCACGATGCCGCCTCTTCCGCCGTCATCCATCGATCGACCAATCGTTCGCGCAACAATCCAGACACCTTCTTTGCATGAACTCTGTCGTGATTCGAGACTGGTGGTTTGAGGATAAGTTTTTCGTGCAAAGCTCACCGATGACCGCAGCTTAACCGGCCCTGCCTCCAGGGCCAGGCGGTCCGGGCAGCCGGACCGAGCTAGGTTACGTCTGC
This sequence comes from Kyrpidia sp., assembly GCF_023512215.1. Classification (NCBI taxonomy): domain Bacteria; kingdom Bacillati; phylum Bacillota; class Bacilli; order Caryophanales; family Alicyclobacillaceae; genus Kyrpidia; species Kyrpidia sp. Next base: position 36,346 of record NZ_JAILZZ010000004.1, read on the forward strand.
CCGAAAATACACCGCTTCCGGATGACTGAAGACCAAGGCGGACACCGAAGCCTCGGGGTCCATCATGAAGCCGTCTGTCAGTCGAATCCCAATCTCTTCTGGCCGCAACAAGCGGAAAAGTTTCGCCTGATCCTCTAAATTCGGACAGGCCGGGTACCCGAAAGACACCCGAATCCCGCGATATTTGGCCTGAAATCGCTCCCTCATCGTCATATCCGGCGGATCCGGAAATCCCCACAGGTCGCGAATCATCCCGTGCAGCCGTTCGGCAAAGGCCTCGGCCGTTTCCAGAGCAAGGGCTTGTAGAAAATGGGATTTCACGTATTCCCCCCGAGCCTTCCACTCCTCCGCTTTATCCCGGATCCCGGCACCGGCCGTCACGGCAAAAAAGGCCACATAGTCCATTTCTCCACTCTCCACCGGTCGCACGTAATCGGACAAGCAAAGATAAGGCTCCTTCCCCTGGCGAGGGAAGGTGAACCGCTCGATGACTCGACCCGGCTGTTCAGGGTCATAGATCAAGATGTCGTCTCCTTCGCTTTGACCGGGGAAGAATTGGTACACGGCGTGAAGCCGCAGCAACCCCTCCCCCTTGGCCTCGGCAATCAAGACATTCAGCCGCTCCACCCACTCCACGGCCTTCGGATCCCTCTCGGCGAGGAGCTTGTCCACGTTCCCCCGCAGCCCCATATGGCGGCCCAGCAACATTTGGAGATTGATGTAAGGCCGAACGTGGTCAAAAGGATAATCCCGCCACAGGTGGCGGCGACAATCCGGGGGGACCGCCACGGGGACGGTGCGACTCACCGATGACCTCCTCGGCCTGGAACCGGTTGAAACGGCCGGAGCGGCTGGGCGATCGGTCAGGGAGGCCCGCAATTCTGCCGTCTTCCTCTCCAACTCCGGACGACCCTCGGGATCGGCCAGCCGATTGGCGATCTCCAGCCCCTCCATGGCGTCTTTGGCATAAAGAACCAAACCCTCGTACTCCGGGGCGATACGGGTATAAGCAAATTTCGCCGTCAATGCCGCACCGCCGACGAGAAGGGGCAGCGATACGCCCGCCGCCCGGAGGTCCTGGGCCGTCACCACCATCTGTTGGGCACTTTTCACGAGGAGGCCCGAGAGACCGATGGCATCGGGTTCCTCACGCCGGACCGCCTCGATTAACACCTCCGGCGCCACTTTGATGCCCAGATTCACCACTTCGAACCCGTTGTTGCTGAGGATGATCTCCACGAGATTCTTGCCGATGTCATGGACATCCCCTTTGACCGTGGCCAGGAGGATCTTGCCTTTTTTCGCCGTCTCCGCCTTTTCCATGTGCGGTTCGAGATAGGCCACCGCCGCCTTCATGACCTCGGCGCTCTGGAGCACCTCGGCCACGATCAGTTGGTTGTCATTAAAGAGCCGCCCCACCTCATCCATGCCCGCCATCAACGGCCCGTTGATGATCTCTATGGGAGAGGCGCTGTGAAGGGCCTCGGCGAGATCATCGAAAAGCCCCTCTTTCGACCCTTCCACCACACAGCGGGCCAGCCGCTCGTTCAGGGAGAGGGTCTCCCGGCGCACCGGCGGGCCGGCGGGTCGGTCTTTGAAGCGATCGTGGAACCGGGCCAGGGTCTCCTGTCCCGTTTCAAAGAGAAGCGCCTCGGCCAGGCGGCGCTCCTCTTCGGGAATGGAGGCGTAGCGCTGAAGCTTTTCAGGGTTGACGATGGCGTAATCCAATCCGGCCTTGGTGCAATGGTACAGGAATACCGCATTGAGCACCTCCCGGCCGGCGGGAGGCAGGCCGAAAGACACATTGCTGATCCCGAGGATGGTGGCGCTGCGGGGAAACCGCTCCTTCAGCATCCGGAGGGCAGCCACCGTCTCCGCCGCCGCCCCGACGTAGTTCTCATCCCCGGTCCCCACCGGGAATACCAGGGGATCAAAGATCAGGTCCTCCGGGGGAATCCCGTATTCTTCAGTCAAAAGTTGGTAGGAGCGTTGGGCCACCGCCAATTTGCGCTCCCGGGTCACCGCCATACCCTCCTCGTCGATGGTCCCCACCACCACCGCCGCGCCGTAGCGCCGGGCGAGGGGCGCGACTTGGGCAAAGCGCTTTTCCCCGTCCTCTAAATTGATCGAATTAATGATTGCCTTCCCCTGAGAGCGCTGGAGAGCCAGCTCCACCACCCGAGGGTCTGTGGAGTCGATCATGAGCGGAACTTTGACCATTCTGGTCACATATCTGAGAAACTGGTCCATGTCCGCGTACTCGTCCCGATCGGGGTCGGCAAGGCATACATCAATAATCTGCGCGCCGCCTCTCACCTGGGCCCGGGCAATCTCCGCCGCTTCTTCGAATCGGCCGGATTGGACGAGTTCGCGAAATTTCCTGGACCCGATGACATTGGTCCTCTCTCCGACCAACAGCGGCCGATTGTCGCCCTCGAGGAACACCGCCTCCACTCCGGACACCGCCGGCGGATGATCCGCCGCCGGGGTGCGGGGGGGAAGCCCGCGGACGGCCTGGGCCAGGGCCCGGATGTGCTCCGGGGTCGTTCCGCAGCACCCGCCCACCACATTGACCCACCCCTGCCGCGCAAACCCCGCCATTTTTTCGGCGAGGCTCTGGGGGGATTCGTGGTAGTGGCCTTCCTCGTCCGGCAGCCCCGCGTTCGGATAGCAGCTGACCGCAGTCTTCGCGAGCCCGCTGAGCGTCCGCAGGTGATCGGTCATGAACTCCGGACCAGTGGCACAGTTGAGCCCCACGGCGACGGGGTGAAGGTGCTCCACCGAAACATAAAAGGCGTCGATGCCTTGGCCGGCCAAGGTGGTCCCCATGGGTTCGATGGTCCCGGAAATCATCACCGGCACTTCAAAACCCGCTTCGGCAAAAGCCCGGTGGATCCCCACGCCTGCCGCCTTGACGTTAAGGGTGTCCTGGGCGGTCTCCACCAAAAGAAGGTCCACCCCGCCATCGAGCAGTCCCCTGGCCTGTTCGGCGTAGGCCGCCGCCAAGGTGTCAAAATCGATCCCACCCGTCACCGACAGGGTCTTCGTGGTGGGACCCATAGCCCCGGCCACAAATCGCGGCCAATCTGGCGTGCTGTAGCGATCCACTGCCCGCCGGGCCAACTCCGCCGCCGTTCGGTTGATGGCGTAGGCTTGCTCCTCGAGCCCGTACTCGGCCAGCACCACTCGGGTGGCCCCAAACGTATTGGTTTCAATGATGTCCGCCCCGGCTTCGAGATAGGCCTCGTGGATGGAGATGATGACGTCCGGACGGGTTAAGTTGAGGACCTCATTGCACCCCTCCTGAGCCTCGCCGCCAAAATCCGCGGCTGTTAAGCCCTGTTGCTGGATCATCGTCCCCATGGCCCCGTCCAGCACCAGAATCGCCGCTTTGAGGCGGCCCTCCAGAAGCTCCGGGCGCCTCCCTCCCCGGACAGCCCGAAGTTCGGGCGCCACAGCCCGATCTTCCATTTGATACACGCTTTTCACCGCCTACTTGTCGGTTACGGTTGAGGAATCTCTCGCCACTTACCCTCTCCGGCCCCCGCGGCTGGGACGGGTCTCCTCCGGCCTTACCAACACGCCCAGCCTTTTCGCCGCCCAAGGCGTGGACGTGGCCTGAATCAGCAAGGTCACCAGAATGGCGAGAAAGGTGACGGCGGAAACGAGCGGTGCCTCAGGTAGCCCTTGTCCCGCAATCATTCCCGCTAACGCAGCGGGGATTACGCCAGTCTCTCGGGTCCACATGAGGAATACGACCTCGTTATTCCTCCAGCCGGCCCTTCGATCCGGAAGGGCGCTGACCAAAACGGCCAACGGACGTCCAACGAGGATAAAGACCGCGATCACTGCCCACGCCCGCCATCCGTACTGCAACACTTGTCCGAGATCCACCTGAGAACCGAGCAGGAGAAAAATCAACATTCGCATCTTCAGACCCAGGTGTTCAACGAAAAGCTCCAGCCGCCTCCACCCCGTTTTCTCAAAGCGCATCCCAAAGATCGGTGCATTGCCGACCATCAGTCCCGCCGTGAACACCGCCATAAATCCGCTCCCGCCGACAGCCTCCGAGAGAACATAGGCGCTCACCACCAACGCGATGGCAGTAACCGCTTCGTAATCCCGAACGACGTGGCGGCTGCGCTGCCCCAGGAGGACGGCGGCCAGCAAGCCGAGCACAGCGCCGACGACGAGCCCCAAACCGGCCAAACGGAGGAACCCTCCGACGGCGCCACCGATGGAGAATGCACCCCCCGCTGCGACCCCCACCACCACCGACACCAGCATCGCGCCAACCGCATCGTTGAACGCCGATTCAGAGACCACCGTTTGCGCTAATTGCGGTTTAATCTTGACCTTGCGGAAGATGGGAATGAGGGCTGCCGGGTCCGTCGAGGCAATCACAGAGCCGACCAGAAGAGCCGACACAAAGGACACGCCCATCAGCGCGGACACGGTTCCCGCCACGGCCAATGCCGTCACGAGGACGCCTGCGGTGACCAAGAGTGCCACCGTCAGCCAGACCCGTTGCAGAATCTTGAGCTTAGTCGCCAGTCCGCCATCAAACAGGATGACTGCAGCCCCGAAGGTAAGAATAAATTGGTTGATGGCCGAATTCGCCGGAACAGCTAGCCATCCGAACACCGACGGCCCGAGCAACATACCGCCGACCAGGTAGAGGACAATGTCAGGAATCCGTAACCTGTTCGACGCCCACCCCAGTACAATCCCGGCAGTCAGCGCCACCGATAGAAGTCGAAGGCCCTCATGGACCAGTTGAGCCCCTTCCCCGCCCATCGCCATCTCCTTTCCCGGCCCGTCAACCTGGCCGGACAATTCACATCCTATGGTACCTCACATTGCAGGGCACGTCCACATGCTCGATTCCCGGCCCGCAACCCTGGTGTCCGGCTGAAGCGAGAAGACCGGCATTGAACCCTTTTTCGGCACCAATTATAGTAAAGACAATGGTCACGCACAGGAGGGAGCACGGGATGGAAAACCAAGCCCACTTAGGCGGCATCGATATCGCTTATACCCTGGAAGGATCCGGCCCGCCACTGGTGTTGATCCACGGAATGGCGGGAAGCCGCATCGTCTGGAACCACGTCGCCCCGCCTCTGGCGGCAGATTTTGAGACTCTGGTCTATGACTGCCGGGGACACGGCGAGAGCACCCACCCGGCTTCCTACACTTTGGACGACCACGTGGCCGATCTGGCAGGCCTTTTGGACGCCCTGGAGATCGAGAGGGCGCACATTGTGGGCCACTCCATGGGAAGCTTCATCGCCCAGGCTTTTGCCATCGCCCACCCTGAGCACTGCCGCTCTCTCGTCCTCATTTCCACCCGTTCCGCTGCGGGCCCGGAGCGGCCGGGGCGGCTCGTGAGCCCTCGGGGCGGCATCCCCATCAAGGAGTTCGTGGGAACAAAAACGCCCCTCATGACCGTCGTCGGCCGCATGAAGGGCTATCCGCGCCCGGAACCCGAGATCCTACGCGCCGCATCCCGGGCTCTGGCCGGCTTTGATTTGAGAGATCAGCTACACCGGATCAAGGCGCCCACTCTGATCCTCCAAGGAGACCAGGACCGCATAACCCCTCTGTCCTCCGCCCGGGAGACAGCCGCAGGCATTCCCGGGGCCAAATTGGAGGTCCTACAAGGATATGGCCATTTTCTCCACGTGGAATGTCCCGACGTGCTGGTGGACCGGATCCGCTCGTTCTGTCTCGCGGCGCCATGAAGGCGAAGCGCAGTTAGAAGCCGGTAAATCCGCCAAATAACTTCGTGAGCCAGACCGTAATCGTGCTCAGGGAATCCGTCAGCAACAAGAATCCCATGACCACCATGATGACCCCGCCGGCCTTGCTGACCACGCCGGACTTTTGTTGCAGCCATTTCCAGGAGGTGAGGGAAAAGGCCAAGATCAAAAAGGGCAGGGCGAATCCCAAGGCATAAAGAGCCATGAACAGGAGGGCCCGGCCGGGCTCGTTGGCCGCCATGACCAACACCGAGGCCAGGATCGGGCCGATGCACGGCGTCCAGCCGGCGGCAAAACTGACTCCGATCAACCAGGCTCCAAAATACCCCACCGGTTTCCGGTTGACCGTCCATTTTTTCTCCTGCATCAGCCAGTCCGATCGAATCCAGCCGGCAATCACCATGCCCATGAAGATTACCACAATCCCGCCGATGATCCGTAGCCACATTTTATACTCCACAAACAATTGGCCGATGAGACTGGCCGACCACCCTAGAGCCAGGAAAACGGTGGAAAACCCGAGCACAAAAAAAATCGCATACTTCAAGGCCCGCCTTCGCGCCTCGGCCCGGTCGGCACCTTCCCCCCAGGACACGCCTGAGATATAGGAAATGTACGAAGGATACAACGGTAGTACACAGGGGGAGACAAAGGAGAGCAATCCTGCACCAAACGCCAGCCAGAGGGTTACCGGTTCCGACATGGTAATCACCTTCCTCACCCCGGGGGCTACGGGAAACCCAGCCACCGGCCTTAGCGCCTCACACCGGTCACCGCACGCCTTCCCACCCGTTCTTCCCCCGGACCGTGTGCTACTTCGTGGACGCCAATTCCCCGAATAACCGGTCCATGTCCTGTTTCGTCATCAGGCCCTGGACCAATTCGACGATCTTGCCGTCCGGAGCGATAAGCACGCTGGTGGGGATGGCCTGTACCCGGTACAGATCGGAGACTTTGCCTTCCGCATCCGAGAGGACGGGATAATCGATCTTGTAGTTTTTGATGAAATCCAAGGCTTTCTGCTGGTCATCTTGTTGCGTCAGGTTGATGCCATAAAAGGCGATCTTATCGCCGTATTTCTTATGCATTTCCACGAGGTCGGGCGTTTCCGCCTGGCACGGGGGACACCAGGAAGCCCAGAAATTCAAGAATACCGGCTTGCCTTTCATCTGGGACAATGTCACAGCCTGTCCGTCAAACGTTTTCAAAGTAAAATCCGGAGCCTGGTATCCTTTAATCGGAAGGGCCGCACCACCCCCCGCTCCGGCTTCGGATCCGTTCGATTTCGTGACATTGATGACGACGGCCACGGCAATGAGGAGCACGACCACGACAAAGATCGTGAACCCCATGCCGCTCTTGCGCTTGCCGGTCACCCCGCTCCCTCCTTTGTCTCGGTTAATGCAGCGATCGGGCGACGACGGTCATCACCAGCACCGCTGCCGCCACTGCGAGAAACACGAGTTGCCCGGGGCACCAGCCGCAACGCACCAGCCGGGCCAACCATGAGGCGAACCCGATCAGCGGGCATGCGTTTGAGGTGCGGCTACAAGAGCGTAATGAAACGCACTGACGTCCAGAAGACTCTCCACCTTCAGTCCGCACCGCATCATCCGCTGAGCTAAGCGATCGGGATTTAACCGTTCCTGTTTGGGGGGCCCTTCCTGTTCCGTCGCCTCCGGGTGCCATTCGATCACCACCATTCTCCCAGTGAGCCTGAGCACGCGTCGCGCTTCTTGAAGGGCTTCATCCAGAGCATCTACTTCGTGAAGCACCAATGAGTAGAGGAGCCGGTCCACCGATCCGTCGGGCAGGGGCAAATCGTCAGCCGCGCCGATGAGCGGCCGCACCCTCGCCGGCATCCCTCCTGGCCAACGGCTCTGCAACGCTTCCAACATCCGCGGCTCCACGTCTATGGCATACACCGTCCCCTGGGTCCGCTTGGCAAGGGGAAGGGTAAAATACCCCGGCCCTGCCCCGATATCCGCCACTGTATCTGCGGGACTCGGGGCTAAGAGGTCGATAATTCGATCCGGAGGCAAGACGCCCCTCCGTTCTTCCCCAAGCAATCGGTCCATGTGGTCGGGATGGAATCGATGTCCCACGCCCTCACCCCTTACATTTCAGCTTTCAGCGGGCCGCCGCATCAACGGCCGCTGTGAGTTGCTCCTCCACTCGCTGGGCGATCTCCCGCAGCTCGGCGTCCTCCGAGGCGTGGCCGAGCAGCATGGTCGGCCGGGGCAAACCGATCTTGGTCTTTTCCCCGTCCCGGTAGACGACAATCTTACAAGGCAAGAAGTACCCCACCAGGAGTTCCTTCCCCAGTACCCGAGCCGCTTCCTGGGGATTGCATACCTCCAGGACTCGGTACGGGGTATCAAAAGACACCCCCTTTTCCCGGAGTTTCTCCGGGATGTCCATCTGCCACAACACACCAAAGCGGCGCTCTTTGAGGGATTCCTCCAGGGCGCGAACAGACTCTTCCAGGGGTTTGTCGGTGGTCACCGTATAATGAAACATATTCCTCCTCCTTCCGCCCTTATCCTTCCTCGTTGCCGCCGAAGCGGTGTCGATCAGCGACTTTTCATCAAAAGTTCAATGGCTTCTTGAATCACTTGGTCCGCAGGGCGGCCATTCTCAACTTCGTCCCGGATACACATTTCCATGTTCGATCCGATCACGTATACAATGAGCCGGTCGATCGCCGCCCGGACAGCGGACAGTTGCGTGACAACGTCTCGACAGGACTGCTCCTTTTCCATCATGCCCATAATGCCCCGAACCTGACCCTCGATGCGCTTCAGGCGATTCTTCATCGCATCTGTGTATTCCATGGTTCAACACCTCACTGTTGACTATACCATACCCCGAAGTGGTTTACGATACGCCTGGGACGCTTTCCGGGGGCCAGGCTCTAACATCCTGCCGACCGGCTGACGGCACTGCCCGCTCCGGAACGCACCTGCTCACGCACCTTCGGATTCAGGTCCGTAATTCACAGCTCCAGGCCAGTAGATCATGCCACCGGCCAAGTTGATGACACGCTCGTACCCCAACCGCTGAAGGAATTGGCACACATGGCCACTCCGGCTGCCCGACCGGCAGACAAAAACAATCTCCTCGTGTTTTGAAATTCGGCCGAGAGCTGCAGGAATCTCGCCCATCGGGATTAATTCCGCTCCAGGGATATGCCCGTGTTCATAATACTCTACCGGTTCCCGCACGTCGATAATCCGGGGGGCAGTCCCCTCCTGCATACGGCGCCATAGGTCCTCGCCACTCCACTCGCGCATCCGAAATCCTCCTTCACGAGCCGCGGCGCGGCCCTATCTTTTCATGTTTTTCACTGCACCTACCGGCTCCGCTTTTGATGGGGCCGGCGATTCCAGGCGATCATACCGCCCCGAACGTTCCAGAGCCGGGTATACCCGGCCTTTTTCAGGATTCGTGCCGCCTGAACACTTCGGTGGCCGCTGCGACAAATCAAGGCCACCTCCCGATCCTTTGGGATGCGGTGCAATTCCCGAGACAATCGGCTCAGCGGCACATTCACCGCTCCCGGTACGTGACCCGATCGAAACTCGTGCGCCTCCCGCACGTCCACGATCAACCGGCCTTTCTCTTGTTTCTTCCAAGTCTCCAGGGTCTCAGCGGCGAGCTGCTCTACGCCGCGAGCCGGACGGTTCATCCACCACCAACCCACAACCAGGACCACGACTAGAGCAATTAAACCCGTGGTCAATCCCGCACCTCCGATACCGGGGAGAGTATATTTATGGATGCAGTATATACCCCCTAGGGCATCATGTCAATCCAAGGTAGTAGTTCAAATCAACTATCCGCAACCGTGCAAACGCACCAGATGAGATCGACCACCTGAACCAGTCATTTTTCCTCCATTTGTCTCTTGGGTGGGAATGAGCAGAGGGCTATGGTGAATTATAGGGTATAAATCGCTTCAATTCAAAGGGGAGCCCACCAGAGGTGCCGGGGGGATGGGGATCGCCATGGTCCTGTTCGATAAACTGGCAAGACGGAACATGCTCATTCGAAATGGCCGGCTAACTATGGATGATGTCGATCTAGAGGCACTGGCGGATCGCTTCGGCACGCCACTGTATGTGTATTCCGAATCCCATCTATGGCGGAACGTCCGTCAACTCCACGACGCCTTTCACTACGAACACGTACCCGCCGACCTGTTCTTTCCGCTGCGGGCCTCTTCGAATCTGGCCCTTCTTCAAGCCATCGGCCGGACCGGAATAGGGGTCGAGGTCGGCTCTATGGGAGAGCTCAAAAAGGCTCTTACCGCAGGTTTCAGTGGAGAACGCATCTTGCTCGCCGGGGCAGATAGACCTCCGGAACTCCTCTCCTATGCCTTGGAACGGGGGGTGCGGGCGATCAGTACGGACTCCCTGTCGGAAATCGAGACGTTGTCCACGCTGGGTACCCGCATGACGCGCCCGGCCGACATTCTATTGGAAGTCGACCCCGTGCTGTCTTTCCCCAATCACCGGCCACCCACTCCCTATTATCTAAAGTCCGGGATCGATCGCCATGACTTGCTCTCTTTCGCCGAGCAAACCCTTACTTATCCGAGCATACGAATTCGGGGCCTTCATGTGCAGGTCGGCACCTACCGGTGGAAACCCGAAACGTTACGTCAAGCCGGCGAGATTGCCTTAGAACTCTTAGAACAGCTTCGAACTCGCCTCGGGGTGGACGGGGATGTTCTCTTCCTGGGGGGAGAACTGCCACTTCCGGTGCAGGAGTTAGATCTTCCATCCTCGGATGAAGCCGCCGCCGTGGAACTGGATCAAGACCTGCTGGCTGCACGGACCCTAGCGGGACTCCTCACCCAGTACGACCGGCCGCTGCGTTTCGTTCTGTCTCCCGGCGAGCGGCTCATTGCGAACGCGGGCCTATTGCTGACCACCGTTCGCCAGGTAAAAAGCAAATCGATCCGGGACGAAGAAGGAAATGTCACCGATATCGTGCGCTGGTTAATCGTCGATGCGGGACTCAACATCCTCCCTCAGTGGCCTGGGGAACCGAGCGACAGGGTTGCTTTGTCCGTCACCCGGGCAGAACGCACCCACGATGTCCCCTTCAAAATCGGCGGCCCCTTGTACGACCACCGGGATTATTTTCGCGACGGCGCCCAGGGCAGTGAGTACTATCTCCTTCCGGGGAACACGCGTCCCGGAGACCGTTTGGCCTTTTTGGACACCGGCGCCTACGTGTTGGAATATATGTCCGAAGCGAACAGCTTTCCCCGGGCCGGCGCCGCGATGATTCGCACTTCCGGCCAGGTCCAGCTGATTCGCCATCACGACACCTTTCGGCAACTCGTGGATTGCGACGTATTTCCGGGGAAATACAGAAAAGAGCCGCGCCCCCACCACCAGGTGGATTTGTAGAAACATCACCCGGCACCCACCCAGGGCCAGATCCGGCTGTCCGATTTCCAAGGCAAGTGGGTGGTTTTATTTTCCACTCCGCCGATTTCACTCCCGTCTTCACCACAGAATTCATCGCCTTTGCAAGGTGGCCCACCTTGGCGGGATGATTCACCCCGCCGCCAGCGAAACTTCCACGGTGCGGGAGGCGGGTGGCTCATATGCTAAACAGCAACCGGCTTAATTCTCGGCGCTGAGCTCAGTTCGAGAATAGGCGATCTCCTTGGTCTCCGGCGAGAACAAACTGAGAACCAGGGAGATGATCAGCCCTCCGATAAAAAACGCCCCGAATACCCATGGTGACGGGCCAAAATTTTTTGCCATGGCCGTCCATGCCAGAGGCCCAAAACCGACAATGGCCGCAGCCACCTGGTATCCAACCGACAATCCCGTGTACCGGACCTTTGCGGGAAACAGCTCCGAGAAAAATGTCCCCTGGGTGGCGAAGATGGCCCCCCCACACGATCCCCAACACGATGACCTCCATGAGATATAGCCAGACGACATGTTGGGCCATTAAGGCAAAATAAGGGATGGACAACACCAGTAGCAGAACTAATCCGGAGATGTAAATGCGCTTTCTTCCAATATAATCCGAAAAGTATCCGATGATGGGCATGACTATCAGCATCGTGGCACAACCGAGGGTCAATGCGTTCAACGCGTCACCCCGGGAATACCCCAGATACATCGTGGCAAAAGTGAGTACGTAGGACATGGTGAACACGTTGAGAAACCCGTCTCCCAGCTTCAATCCGATCGCCCGGAGAACGTTTTTCCAATCGTGCACCAGAGCGTCAATGAGAGGAACCCGGGCAACATCTCCGCTTTGTTTCTGGGCCTTAAAAACTGGAGTCTCGTCCACGCCGCCGCGAATCCAAAGGCCGACCACCACGAGAAGAATGCTGAATAAAAATGGAATTCGCCATCCCCAGGCCATGAACTGTGCGTTGGTTGTAAAGTGGTTGATCAGCGCCAGGCCAAACGTCCCCAACACCAGACCCACGGGCACCCCCATTTGCGGAATCGACCCGTATAGCCCGCGCACTCCTTTGGGGGCATTTTCGGTAGCGAGAAGGATCGCACCTCCCCATTCGCCCCCCAGAGCGACCCCCTGGATCAGGCGAAGGAGAACCAAAAGGGCGGGGGCCCACAGGCCGATATGCTGATAGGTGGGCAGCAGGCCAATGAGTGTGGAACTTCCTCCCATCCCCATCAAAGTGAACATCAAGGCGGCTTTACGGCCAAGGCGATCACCGAAGTGACCAAAAAGTACACTTCCCAGAGGTCGGGCGGCATAACCCGCCCCAAAAGTGGCAAAGGCCAGGATGATGGAAACCGCGGGATCATGAGTGGGAAAATATAATGTCGAAAAAACCAGAGCTGTGGCTGAACCATACAGATAAAAGTCATACCATTCGATGACCGATCCGATGAGGCTCGCGAAAAGAATCCGGGCTGTGCTCATGAGGCGTTCATCCCCCCCGATAATGTGATTTGGAAGTCAACTGAGTGCAGCGGAAATTTTCCCCCGATCCGCAATTGTCGTCCTTCCAATGAAACTTATGAACGCAAGGATCATGCCAAACCTTTGGGCATCCAACACAGCACAATCCGCTCGCTGGAACAGGCAATTTTGCATATGCATTCTTGTCAATCATGCGCAGGAATGCTACAATCATGGGCAGAATTCGTGATAATTCAGATCATTACACCCACGCCCCCGCGGCGATTTCATTGATGAGGAGGCACCCTTTTGGCCCCGTCCGTTCATCGTACTTTAGATGCCCATTCCGGGCTTCTGTTGCACCAATTGATCGACAACGCCTACGACGGAATCTATATTACAGACAACATCGGCAACCCGCTTTATTTTAACGAAGCGTTCCTTCGCATTTCTGGGATTCCTGTCGACGCCGCCCAGCGTCTATCCGTGTGGGAACTGTTAGATCAACATTTTCTTCCGAATTCCTGTGTGGCCGAGGTCATCCGTCGAAATCAACCCCACAACACGATCATCCACTATTACAGTGGAATCGAGGCGATTGTCACCGGTATTCCGGTTTATGACGCAGAAGGGGCCCTGCTGTACGTGGTGGCCAGTGTCCGGGACATCACTGAACTCAACCGCCTGCGCCGGGAGGTGGAGGCGATGCGCACCCAAGCCGAACTGCGGGCACCCCTCCGGGTGCAACTGATCGGTGATAAAGCCGAGGAAGCCCTGGTGTATCGCAGCGCGGTGATGGAGAAAATCCTCACTTTCGCCGCCCGGGCGGCCACCGTCGATTCGCCGGTGATGATTCTGGGCGAATCCGGGGTCGGCAAAGACGTGCTGGCGAAATACATCCACGCCCAAGGGGAAAACGGACAGGAGCGCCCTTTCGTCAAGATCAACTGTGGGGCGATCCCGGCGGAATTACTCGAATCCGAACTTTTTGGGTATGAAGGAGGGGCTTTTACCGGGGCGAATCGCCGGGGGAAAGCGGGCATGTTTGAGCTTGCCAATCGGGGGACGATTTTTCTCGATGAAATCGGCGAGATGCCCTTGGCCCTGCAGGTTAAGCTCCTGGCGGTTTTGCAGGATCGCCAGGTGCAACGGATCGGTTCAACCCGGCCCGTGCCCTTGGATGTGCGGGTGATCACCGCGACGAACGCCGACATCAAAGACCTGTTGGCAAAAAAAGCATTTCGGCAGGATTTGTTCTACCGTTTAAACGTACTCACCGTCACTGTCCCTCCCCTGCGGGATCGGCGGGAAGATATCCCGGCGCTCATCGCCCATTTTCTCGGCGAGTACAATCGCAAGTTCGGTCTGAACCGGTATCTCGCCCCCGAGGCTTTGCAGGCTCTTCTCGACTACTCCTGGCCGGGAAACATCCGTCAGCTCCGCAACGTCATGGAACGATTGGTGGTACTTTCCGAAGACGACCGGATTGGGGTCGAGGCACTGCCCGGCGAGATCACCCGTGGCGACCCATCGGTTCCCGGCCAGGTGCAAGAGCGGCTCCACCCACCCATAGACGACCGATTGACGCTGCGAGAGGCGGTTGCGCAGTTCGAAAGGCGGTATCTTCAAGAACAACTTAAAAAGCACAGGACCTTGCGGGAATGTGCGACGGCTGTGGGGATTGACGTAGCCACCCTTGTGCGAAAGAAAAAACGGTACGGGCTGTGATCCGTCCGGATTGGCACGAAGATTGCTTAATGATTTCCCGGAGGGATCAACCATGGACATCGCTGGCTACCGTACGTTGAACACCGTGTGGGCACATTGGGTGGATCGCCAACCCGATAAGCCATTTCTGTTGTATGAAGACCCGAGTCAAGAATTGGAGACCTTCACTTACGGAGAAATGGAATCCCGGATCGCGCGAATGGCCGGTCTCTTTCATGAACTGGGCGTGAGCCGGGGGAACATCGTCAACCTCCACATGAACAATTCCCCAATTTTTTATATGGCTTTGCTTGGAGCGGCTCGACTCGGCGCTGCCTTGCTGTGCACAAACCCATTGTCCAGCGTCGACGAATTGAAGTACCTGCTCAGCCACAGCGGTGCAGTGCTTTCTATCACCGACCGGCACTCCGCCGAGGCCATCGGGGAAGCTGCCGAAGCATGCCCGGATTTGCACCATATTCTCGTCGCTGCCGAGCCCGACGAGCCATTGCCGTCAGAACGTATGCTGCCCCTGTCCGCCTCGCTCGCCGGTGCCCCGGATGCCCGGATCCACGAGATTGGAGATTCGGAGATGATGGCGGGCATTTTATACACCTCGGGCACCACATCGAAACCAAAAGGCGTGATCATCACCCACGCCAACTACATCTACGCCGGGGAGACGATGGCCCGAGGGGTGCGATTGGGCCCCGACGATCGACAACTGGCCGTGTTGCCGCTGTTTCACGGCAATGCCCAGTATTATTCCACCATGTCCGCCCTGGTGGTCGGGGCGAGCATTGGGCTGACGGCCAGATTTAGCGCCTCTCGGTATTTTAAACAAGCCATTCGACTGAGGGCGACGGTTGGCAGTTTGTTCGCAGCCCCGATCCGCATGATCCTCCGGCAACCCTATGATCCTGAAGACCGGAACCATTCCCTGAGAGCCGTGTGGTTCGCCCAGTCCGTCACCCAGGAGGAACTCCGCCTCTTCTCGGAACGATATGGCGACATCCTGCTGCAACTGTACGGAATGACCGAAACGATGGGCACCCCCCTCATGAATCCTCTGGATGGAAATCGGCGCAACGAAACGATCGGATTGCCCACTCTCGGATACGAAGTGCGGGTGGTGGACGATGCCGGGCGGGATTGCCCCATCGGCGTCCCTGGGCAGATCATCGTCAGAGGTACTCCGGGTCGGAGCATCATGAAAGGGTACTACAAGAATGAGGAGGCTACCCGGGAGACGATCCGGGAAGGATGGCTGTACACCGGGGACGTGGCAAAAATCGATGCGGAGGGGTATTTTCACTTCGTCGACCGGATCAAAGACATGGTGAAACGGGCCGGGGAGAATGTGGCCGCCGGAGAGGTGGAGGCGGTGCTGCTGCAGCATCCGGATGTCGCCGATGCAGCGGTGATCGGAGTGCCGGACCCCATTCGCGATGAAAAAATCGTCGCCTACCTGATCCCGCGATCGCCGGAGCATGCGCCGGCAGAAGATCTCATCGAGTACTGTCGGCAGCGGCTGGCCCGGTTCAAGGTGCCCGAAGAGATCCTGTTCGTGGAGGAGCTTCCCCGCACCTCCGTGGGCAAGATTCAGAAGCACATCCTTCGGCAATGGTACAAGGAGGGCCCCTGAGCAAACAGGCGCCGCAGGCCGCCCGAAACGCCGGGTTCGGCCGTGCCAGCGCCTTGTTCGCTAGCGCGCAGCAATAAAGAAGACATGCCGAGGTCTGGCAGTCATGGCCATTATCCCTTCACCGCTGCTGCCTCGCGGGCCCACAATCTTAGCGCGGGGCGATGTGCACCGGCCGGCCCAGGCCGACCTCCGCCGCTTCCATCATCACCTCGCCCAAAGTCGGGTGGGCGTGGATTGTAAGCGCGACGTCTTCCAGGGTGGCACCCATCTCGATCGCCAAGGCCGCTTCGGCGATAAGGTCTGAAGCTTCCGGCCCGACGATCTGTGCGCCAAGCAACTCTCCACTGGATTTGTCCGCCACCAGTTTGACGAAGCCCTCGGCATCCGCCAAGGACAGGGCGCGCCCATTAGCCGCGAAGGGGAATCTCCCCGTCACCACGTCGAGCCCCTTCTCCTTTGCCTCGGACTCACTCAACCCCACCACCGCGATCTCCGGATCGGAGAAGACCACGGCGGGAATGACTCTGTAATCCACTTCACTGGCCTCTCCGGCTGCCGCCTCGGCGGCCACTTTGCCTTCATAAGACGCTTTATGAGCCAGGGCCGGCCCCGGCACCACGTCACCGATGGCAAAGATGTGCCCCACGCTGGTGCGCCCTTGTTTGTCGACTTGAATCAGCCCTTTTTCTGTGCGCACTCCAGCCATGTCCAGCCCGAGATCTTCCGTATTGGGCCGGCGGCCTACAGTGACCAGTACATAGTCCGCCTCGTACCGTTGCTCTTCACCCTTCACGGAAGCCGTGACCGTCACACCGTCAGCGGTTTCCTCCACACCCT
Organism: Kyrpidia sp.; assembly: GCF_023512215.1. Taxonomy (NCBI): domain Bacteria; kingdom Bacillati; phylum Bacillota; class Bacilli; order Caryophanales; family Alicyclobacillaceae; genus Kyrpidia; species Kyrpidia sp. Next base: position 53,200 of record NZ_JAILZZ010000004.1, read on the forward strand.
TGGCCATGGCGGAGGTCACCACGGTGACATTCAGTTTCTTGAGCCGGCGTTCCACCAGCCGCAGAACCTCTTTCTCAAAGGTCGGAAGGATCGATTCGGTCCCCTCCAGCACCGTCACCTGCGTCCCAAATTTAGCAAAGACAGTGCCGAGTTCGATCCCTATGTACCCTCCACCGATGACCACAAGCCGCTTGGGAATCTCCTGCAAGGCCAGCGCCTCCGTGGAAGAAATCACGCGGCCTCCGAAGGGCAGGTCTTTGAGCTCGATGGGCCGGGATCCGGTGGCGATGATGCATTGGTTAAAGCGATAACGATTGGCTTCATAGCCGTTGATCACCCGTGCCTCCCGGTCGTTGGCAAAAAGAGCTTCTCCTTTGATGACTTCCACCTTGTTGGCCTTCATCAAACTCGCCACGCCGCCGGTGAGCTTGTCGACCACGCCCTGCTTCCAGGTCTGCACTTTCGAAAAATCCACCCGGACGTCCCCGGCCTCAATGCCGATCTCGCCCAGCTTCTTTGCATCCTCATACCGGTGGGCGGCGGCGATCAGCGCCTTGGACGGAATACAACCGACGTTCAGGCACACCCCGCCCAGCTTGTCCCGTTCAACGAGCGTCACCTTTTTCCCGAGCTGGGCGGCCCGAATGGCGGCGACGTATCCCCCCGGGCCGCCGCCAATGATCAACAGGTCCACCTCGGTGGTAAATTCCCCGACGACCATGTTACACCTCCAAGGTTAAGAGATCGGGATCTTCCAGCAGCCGTTTGACATCGTTGACATAACGTTGGGCTTCGGCGCCGTCCACCAAGCGATGGTCAAAACTGAGGGACAGCGCCATGACCGGAGCGACAGCCACCTGGCCGTTTCGCACCACCGGCCTGTCGGTGATCCGCCCCACCCCCAGGATGGCGACTTCCGGATAGTTAATGATCGGCGTAAAGAACAGGCCGCCCTCGACCCCGATGTTGGTGATGGAGAAGGTGCCCCCCTTCATCTCCGGAGATGTCAACTTCCCGGCCCTGGCCTTCTCGGCCAACTCCCGGATCTCCGCCGCCAACATCCACACGTTCTTGCGATCGGCCTCTTTCACCACTGGCACCAGCAGTCCCCGCTCAGTATCGGTGGCGATGCCGATATTATAATATTTCTTGTAGACAATTTCACCTTTCTCCTCGTCGATGGACGCATTGAGGGTCGGATGCAGTCGCAACCCTGCGATGGCCGCCTTGACGATAAAGGGCAAGTAGGTGAGTTTCACTCCGCGCTCGGCGGCCAAAGATTTGGCTTTGTCGCGAAGCGCCACCAGCCGCGTCACATCCACCTCGTCCATCACCGTGACGTGAGGGGCAGTATAGGCCGATTTCACCATGGCTTGGGCAATGACCTTGCGGATGCCGGCCAAAGGAACCCGCTCTTCCAAACCCGTAGCCTCGGCCCTGGGAACGGCACGTTCCTGGGCGGTTGGCTCGGCGATTCCTTCTGCTTTCTCCGCCTCGGGCCCCTCCGACGCCCGCAGCACATCCTCCCGGGTGATGCGGCCATTTTTCCCCGTACCCCGCACCTGGGCCAGATCCACGCCCTTCTCCCGGGCAAACTTCCGCACGGCGGGCGTGGCGAGGATCATCGCCGCTCCCGATGGCCCCGCACCATCCGGGGTCGCGCCGGCTAACTCCGCGGGCCGGACCTTACCGCGCTCCTCTGAACCCTTCCCGGGCGCCGATGCCGCCGCACCCGCCGCCGAAGGCCCTTCATTCTCCTGAGACCCGCCGGCTTCTGTTGCCCCCTCAGGCACGGCCCCTTCAGTTTCCAGGACCACCAGGGGATCTCCCACCACCGCCGTGGTTCCCGCCTGGACCTTCACCTCTTTGACCTTGCCTTTGACCGGACTGGGGATTTCCACCACGGCTTTGTCGTTTTGGACCTCACACAGCGGCTGGTCTTCATCGACCTCATCGCCGGGATTGACCAGCCAGCGGACGACCTCCCCCTCGTGGATGCCTTCCCCGATGTCCGGCAGACGAAATACAAAATCCGCCACGGTTTTCCCCTCCTCCTCGCCTTAGAAATCGAGCACGTCTTCGATGGCTTTCACGACCCGCCCCACAGTGGGCAACCACTGATCTTCGATCGCGGCAAAGGGGTACACCGTATCCGGGGAGGTCACCCGAATCACCGGCGCCTCGAGATGCAAGATCGCCCGTTCATTAATTTGTGCCGCCACTTCTGCGGCCACCCCGGCCTTGCGCTGGGCCTCCTGCACCACCACGGCGCGATTTGTCTTCTTCACCGACTCCACCACAGTCTCGATGTCGATGGGGCTCACGGTCCGCAGATCGATCACTTCCACCTGGGCACCCCGGGATTCTGCCACTTTGTCCGCCGCTTTTAGAGAGGTCTGAACCATGGCACCATAAGTGATCACGGTGACGTCCTTCCCCGGACGCACCACCGCCGCTTTCCCCAAGGGCACCGTATAATCCCCTTCCGGGACCTCCTGGCGAAAAGACCGATACAACTTCATGTGCTCGAGAAAAATCACCGGGTCATCGTCTCGAATGGCCGAGATCAGGAGTCCCTTCGCGTCGTAAGGATTCGATGGAATGACGACCTTGAGGCCGGGAGTCTGAGCGAAGAGCCCTTCGAGACTGTCGGCGTGAAGCTCGGGCGTCTTAACGCCCCCGCCAAAGGGGGAGCGAAACACAATAGGCGCATGATACCGTCCGCCAGACCGATACCGAAGCCTGGCCGCCTGGGAAGCCACCGCATCAAAAGCTTCAAACACGAAGCCGAAAAACTGGATCTCCGCGACAGGCCGAAACCCTTGAACGGCCAAGCCCACCGCGAGCCCTCCGATCCCCGATTCCGCCAAGGGGGTATCAAAGACCCGCTGCTCCCCGAACTGCTCCTGCAGGCCTGCCGTCGCCCGGAATACACCGCCGTTAACCCCGACATCCTCGCCAAATACCAGAACCTTTGGATCCCGGGCCAACTCCAACCGCATCGCATCGGTGATCGCCTGGATCATTGTCATCTGTGCCATATTACCGTCCCTCCCCCGCCGCAAACAACGCCTTTTGCTCCTTCAGCTCCGGCGGAAGCTCCGCGTACATCGCGTCGATCAGATCCCCCACCGTCTGCTTGGACATGTATTCATCCGCCTTCTTTAATGCGTCGGCGATGGCCTGCTTGGCTTCCTCGATGGCCGCCTCTTCCTCTTTCTCGCTCCACAACCCCTTGCCCTGAAGGAAAGCCCGGAAACGAATGAGCGGATCCTGGCGCTCCCATTCCCCGAGTTCTTCGTTCGTCCGATAGCGGGTGGGATCGTCTCCGGCCATCGTGTGCGGACCGTACCGATAGGTCAGGGACTCGATCATCACCGGCCCGTCCCCGGCCCTGGCCCGGTCGGCCGCCTCTTTCGTCACCCGGTACACCGCCAAAGGATCCATTCCGTCCACCTGGACTCCGGAGATCCCGGCAGCCACAGATTTTTGCACCAACGTCTTGGCCGCCGTCTGCTTCGACACCGGCACCGAGATCGCATAACGATTGTTTTGGGAAAAGAAGATCGCCGGAACTTTAAACACCCCGGCAAAATTCATCCCCTCATAAAAATCCCCCTGGGACGTGGCCCCATCCCCAAAATAAGCGATGGCGACCCGGTGCTCTCCCCGCAGCTTGATCCCCAGAGCCACCCCGGCGAGCTGGGTGCAATGGGCGGCGATAATGATCTGCGGCATCAACGCAGAAACGTCTTCCGGGATCTGGCCGCCGTGGATGTGGCCCCGGGAGTACAAAAACGCCTGATAAAGCGGCAGTCCGTGAAAGACCAACTGAGGAATATCCCGGTAGCTCGGAAGGAGAAAATCATCTTTACGCAGCGCATAGTGACTGGCGAGCATCGAGGCTTCCTGGCCGGCCACCGGAGCATAAAAACCGAGGCGCCCCTGGCGGTTCAACGCGATGGCCCGCTGATCCCAGACCCGGGTGAAAACCATCCGCCGCATCAACTCCCGCATCTGCTCATCGGACAAATCCGGCATCAATTCCGGGTTCACCACCGTACCGTCCTCGGCCAAGATCCGCACCGGTTCATAAGGCGTGCGCTCGTCCAAAAGTACGCCCATTTTCCCCACCCTTTCTTCCCTTCACGGCTGTGTTATATATAACCGCAAATCTGTTATAGCATAGGCTCCCTTGTCGGACAGATGCCAACCAAACGGACGATCGGGCAATAAATCCCCTTACTCACAGCATTTTTTGTAGTATCTACTGTAGTATACCTCCAGGGAAAAGTCAATGATGCCACAACCTGTTTCGCGATACCTTCTACTCTGTATTACTAACTGTGACAGTTTTGTGGACCTGTTATGATGCAGCAACCCATACAAAAAGCCGCGGAGAAAGCAGATCTTCACCTTTCCCCGCGGCCCTCTATCCTTTCACTGCCTGACCTTTCCAGCAACTCGGCCCCCTCTGTTCACTTCGCCCGGCTTTGATCCTGGAACTCCACCGTGCGATGGGTGCCGTCACAAAAGGGTTTCTTCCCGGATTGTCCACAACGGCACAGAGCAAAGGAATCCTCCACCACGAAAGCTTGCCCTTGTGCGTCCACCAACTCCACGGGACCTGTCACCACCAAAGGCCCGTTATCCCGCAGACGGATCCTCACCTCCGCCATCGTCATCCTCCTTTCCGAGCCGACTTCGTGACAACTTCCGCATTTCCCAAATCAATTTCGCCTCGTACCGCCGGACCCACCCCGGCGCATCGACAAAGGTGCCGTCGGACAACCCGGCAAAGTGCGCGATCCCCCGGTCGATGCCAATCGCCGACCCAAAGGGATGAATACGATCGGACACGTCGATCTCGGTCTGGAAGCGGGGTGTGGACTGGGGCGTGAGCTAAAAACCCGCGTTCCACACGATGTCTCCACAGCTTCAAGAGTCGCGCCAGGTCACATAAAACAACAGAGGATACCCGGCCTCCGGCCGCCCTTTTGCAAGGCCAGCGCCCTGTTCCAGACAAACCGTCCGACACCCGGTTTGTTCAGTTGTGGGCTCCAGCCGAAATCGAAAGGACTTGAGAATTTTCATGTTTCTATGATACTCTCGGCCTATGGCCAAGTCAAACGAGAGATTCGAAGAGGATGACCGCGTGCACCTTTTGGTGACCTTTCCGCCTAAGGTGGCCATTTCCACGTATCCGTTATCCGACAATATGTTCAGAGCCAGAGATCTGAATGACGCGCTTTATCCTCTTCCTGAGGGAAGAAGATGAGGCACGCTTTTTTCTGATCATTCCGCCCGGGACCAGGCTTTGGCAGGCTCCTGCGCCAGATTCGACCGGACGAAGTTCCAGATGGCGTCCTCCTCCGGTCGTCCGATCACCACGTCCGCCACTTCCTGGGCCGCGGGCAGGCCGCCGCCCATAGCGACGCCTAACCCCGCCGCCCGCAACATTTGGATATCATTATCCGCATCCCCGAAAGTGACCACCTCGTCCCAGGACATGCCCAACTCTCCGATCAGAGCCGCGATCCCTGCCGCTTTATGCACGCCAGCGGCATTCACATCGTAAGACCCCGGAAACCAGCGGCGAAAAGTCAGATCCGGGTACGCCTCGGTATACCGGCGAACCTCGTCTTCGGGGCAGAACAGATTGATTTGATACACGGGTTCCCCCTGGTAGTTCCGAAACAAGCTGGGAAAGGGGACGCGCAGGTGGTGATACGCGCGGAGAAAATACGCATCTTCCGGTTTATTGACCACAGTGAACTCTTTCCCGTGCAGCACCAAGGCATGATCTGCATCCTCGACATCGCCGAGGATGCGCAGGATCCTTTCGGGGTGGATCGGGCGGTGCGCTAGGATCCGGCCCTGCCGCAGCGCCAAGCCCCCGTTGTTCAGGACCGCCATGTCGATGCCCAGTTGTTTCATCACCGCCTCGGTGTGGGCATAGGACCGCCCCGTCGCAATCCCAACCGCGACCCCTTGCTCCCGGAGGCGATTGACCGCCCACTTGACCGATTCCGGCAGCCGCATATCCCTGGTCAGCAGAGTTCCGTCTACATCGAAGAACACGGCCCGAAACCGCACTGCTCATCTCCTCCTCTGACACCATTGTACCGGCCGCCGGCGCATCCAATCCAAAAAGTGTGTAAAGAACTCCTCAGATTTCTGTTCACACCCAAACTCATGATACAATGAAACCAAATGGGAGAGGGGGGTCATCCGTGGCAAAAAAGGTATTGATCACTGCCGGCGATGCGGTAGAGGCTCTGGAGATTTATTACCCGTATTATCGGCTGCTCGAGGAGAACATCGAGGCCGTGATCGCCGCACCGTCGGCCAAAACCCTGCATACTGTGGTGCACGATTTTGAGACCTGGGAAACCTACACGGAAAAGCCTGGGTACCAAATCCAAGCCCAACTGTCCTTTGACGAAGTAAAACCCGAAGAGTACGATGGCCTGATCATCCCCGGGGGGAGGGCTCCCGAGTACATCCGCCTCAATCCCGCACTGCCGGGCATCGTTCGCCATTTCTTCGAAACGGGCAAACCAATCGGCGCGATCTGCCACGCTGCTCAAGTCCTGGAAACCGTTGCGGACCTCCTTAAAAACCGTTCGATGACGGCGTACATCGCCTGCCGGCCTTCGGTGGAGGCCATGGGGGCTCGCTACGTTACGGAAACCCTCCATGTGGATGGAAACTTGGTTTCCGGGCATGCCTGGCCGGACCTGCCGGGCTTTATGCGAGAGTTTCTGAAACTGCTCGGTCGATAACGCAGACGGGCTTTTCGGGGAGTGCTGACGCTGGCCACCCTGCTTTTGCTCACGAAAAATCGGGCGCGGACGCCCGATTTTTCGTTTCATCGCCTTATAGCAACCCGCCCACCCGGACTTCACCCCTGCCCTGGGCATTGGGATCTTCGCCGAGGTCAAAGGAGTTATCCATCAGGGCCGCTTTAACCTCGTCCGGCGTCATGGCCGGGTTTTTCTGCAAGAGCTGGGCGATGGTACCCGCCACGATCGGCGTGGCCATACTCGTCCCCGACAGGCGAAAATACCAATCCCCCACCCGGGCGTTTTTCATCATTTTATCGAGGAAAGACCCCGGAGCCCGCAGGGAGATGATCCCAACCCCCGGAGCGGTGATGTCAGGCTTCGTCACGCCCTCGCTCGTTGGCCCGCGACTGGAAAAGGAAGCCACCACATCATCGTTTTGTGGTACGGTTCGCCGATCATCCACCGCGCCCACGGTAATCACCCGGGGACTGTCCCCAGGCGAACTGATGGTTCCGGACTCCGGCCCTTCGTTTCCCGCCGCCACCGCCACGGCGATCCCGCTATTCCAGGCTGCCTCCACCGCCTGGACCACCGGGTCCTGGGAGGGCGGTCCGGCCGGGGGGCTGCCGAGAGACATCGAGAGTACGCGAATGTCGAAGGCGTCCCGGTTTTGCACCACCCAGTCGATCCCCTGGATCACGGTGGAGAGACTGCCGGCACCCTGGGCGTTGAGCACCTTCACCCCCACCAAAGAGGCTTCCGGTGCCGGGCCCCGATAGCGGCCCCCGGACTGCCCGCCGTTAGCCGCCACATCCCCCGCACAGTGAGTTCCATGGCCATTGTCGTCGTACGGTTCGGTCCGACCGTTTACAAAATCTCGGAACCCGACAATGCGATTCACAGGTTGGGTGAGGTCCGGGTGCGGGTAAATCCCAGTGTCGAGCACCGCCACGGTGACCCCCCGACCGGTGAATCCGACCTGCTGTCCTGTGGCCGCCCCCACGGCGGGCGTGGCCACGTCGAGCAGCGCCCGGACTGGGCGGTCGTAGGTGATGCGCGCCACCGATTCCTGCTCTAAAAGCCGCCGGATGTCTGCAATCGAAAGGCGGGCGGCCACCCCGTTGCAGATGGGCAATTCGCGATGAATCCGCCGCCGGGCGATGCCGCCCACCCGACTGACGGAATTGGTCAGGCCTTCCTCGGGGATCTCCTTGAGTTGGACGATGACCGGTACCTTGATCAAACGGTGCAGTAACCCTTGGGCCAGGTTTTGTAGAAAACAGGGCACCCTCCGCAAGGGCCGATGGGCCTGGATCAGCTGCCGGCGGGCGAGGACGTCCAGTTTCCCGGCGTGCTGATGGACCCAGTTCAGCAATTGCATCCTGTTGTCCCCCCTTTACCCGACAACCTATGGGGAAAAAGGAGAACAGTGTGGACGAGGGTCCTACCTGTTTCAAATTTGGCGCACATCCCTGGGCAACGCGGTACAGGCGGGGAAATCGATTCGCGGGTCCTGGCGCGCGGGATTCTCGTGTTGATCATCACATCATGAAAAAAGGCCCCGTCGCAGAATGACGGGACCAGGTCTGATCATGCCGGCTGATCGAGAATCTCCGGGATCGGCATCGGCCTGCCGATGTGAAAACCTTGGGCATAAGTCACACCGTACTTTTGGAGGATCTCCACCGTCTCTTCATCTTCTACGAACTCCGCCACCGTTTGAATCCCCAATTCCCGCATGGAGATGGTCAACCCCTTCACCAGGGATTGATCGACCCGGCTATGAACGAGATCCTGGATGAACACGCCGTCGATCTTCAGCACATCGAGTGGAAGATATTTCAGCGAGTACAGTGACGAAAATCCGATTCCAAAATCATCCAACGCGAAACGAAATCCCATTGCCCGGACTTTGTGAATAAACTCCCGCGCCCGGACGTAATCCTCAATCGCCGCTGTTTCCGTGATTTCAAAAAGCAGCCGGGATGCCTCCACCCGACTGCGGCTGAGTTGTCCGGATAACCAAGTCGGAAACGAGGGGTCCGTGAAAATTTTTGCAGATAGATTGACGTGAAAACAAATGTCAGAATGGTACGGGCACATCTGTTCCAACAACCGGATCGCTTCTTTCACGACCCATAGATCGATGCGGTGAATAAGATCCGTTTTTTCCGCCACGCCCAGAAACGCTTTGGGGCTGATGAGTTCCCCGTTGTCGCCCCGCATCCGGAGCAACAACTCGTATCGGGAAACGGATCCGGACCGGAGTTCCCGGATCGGCTGGGCGTAAAGCAACAGCCCGTCCCCTTCCAGCGCCTCCCGAATCCGCGTCGTCCACAGGAGCTCTTGGGTGGTGGACACTTCTTCTAGCTGGAAGGGGTCATACACATGCACATGGGCGCCGGTCCGTTTTGCGGTGTACATGGCTGTGTCCGCCCGGGCCAACAACTGTTCCACCGTCGATCCGGAGGTGGGAAACTCGGCGATCCCGATACTGGCCGTCATGATCACCCGCCGTCCATCCAACAGCACCCGATGGCGTCGAAAGACCCGTTCAATGGCCGCTCCCAGCACCTTGGCCTCTTCGATTGTCGCTTCCGGCAGGAACAAAGCGAACTCATCGCCGCCGATTCGGCCTAAAAACCCGCGACCCTCCACAACCCCGCGCAGGGATCCGATCAATTCGCCCAGCAGTTTGTCTCCGGCTCGATGTCCCAAGTTGTCATTGATCGCCTTAAAATTATCAAAATCGATAAAGAGTAAGGTCCCCCGGTCCGTCCGATTCAGGATATCCGCCAGCTTTTCCTGAAATCGCCGGCGGTTGTATACGCCGGTCAATGAGTCATAGTCCGCGGAGCGACGCAACCGCTCCTCGAGGCGCTTTCGTTCCAGGACACTCTCAATGAGCCGGCGAACCATGGTCAAAAGTTCACTGTCCGGACCGAAGGAAGGTTCTCCGTCGGCGAGAAGGAGATTCATCGTCCCGGCGTAATGCCCATCCACCCAGAGAGGAATGCAAGCGTGGACCCAAGGCCTCCCTTTTTCATCTTGATGCTGCGTGCAGGTTATAAAGGTGGCGGTTGCGGGGGGCAGAGCTTCGCTTTCGGAACAACACGGACATCCGCCGTGCTCCATCTCGGCACCCCCGTCTTCCGGCCCCTGGCTTTCAGGCATGTCCACCGCAGCCACTCGTTTACAGATACCGCCCGGCGTCCGAAGGGTAATCCACCCTCTCTTAGCCTGGGTTAATCGACAAATCACCGCCAATAATGTGGGCAACTCCTCGCCGAATTCCAGGCGCGAATCGAATTCGAAAGTCTCTTTCTCTCTGTTCACCCGCACCCCTCCCCCTCCGGCCCACCCCTGCCCCTACAGCGATCGGCCTACATTCGGGTAACGCCCCCATCAACCGCCAGGATGCTGTCAGTCGTCCTCCTTGTCCTCAATCCAACCATTCTTGATGAGCGCCAAGGTAAAACGGCCCGGATCATAGCCCGTTACGTAATCCTGTCCTACGCGCAACGTCGGGGCGGCCATCATGCCGGTTCGGCTCAACAGCTCCTCCACGACCCCCGGCGTGTACACGGGAACCTCTTCGAAAGGGATCCCGAGGCGATTCAGGAATTCCCGGGCAAATCGACATTTGCCGCAAAAACTGCTGGTATACAAGGTGACCCGAGGCCGTTCATCCTTCACGGCAACACTGTAAGACATTCTTCAAACTCCCTCCTCGAAGCCGACCTCGACTGCAGCCACTACAATATAGGCCAAATCATTGCGGTCACCCTGCTCGGTCAACATCACACCACTCGTCGTCGCCAGCCCGCCGGGCACCGCCTGGATTTCAACGCGTCCATATGGGAATTCCGCTCGAACCCGCTCCGTATCTACTTGAGCTGGATCAATCGGAACGCCCAATTTCACCCGAACGATCATGTCCTTGAGGTCGCCGGAGGGAATCACCCCCCGGATTCCAGGCATGGAATTCCGATGGATCGCATCCCGCACCGCCCGAATGGAGGCCGTGGTGACATCCTGTCCGTGAAGATCCACACCCATCCCGTACTGAATGAAAATCACCTTCACAGTCTACACCTCCCCGGGATCGGTCCGCGCCCCCAGGGACGCATCTGTTATATTTTATCACAGAAACAATGCGAAGGATGTTCTCTGGACCAGCCCTTCGCTCCCCGGCTTTCGACAGAATTGTGTCCAGACACAAGATCACGGCAAAACCCCCGATGCTGCCTCAAGTTCGGCGGAATCGGGGGTGCACGCGTCGAAGACAGAAGAGACCGCCAACCGCTCTTGCTGAACTGCTCTCTGCCTACCCTTCGACTTGGGATTGAACCGGAATTTGCTGAATCCGCAAGCGGTTCACCCGGAGGTTGTCGACTTCCGTTATCTCAAAGACATACTCGTCCACGGTCACCGATTTCCCTATCTGGGGATTCCCTTCCAACTGGGCGGCCACCCAGCCTCCAATTGAATCCACTTCGGAATCGTCGATTTCCAGGCCGAACATGTCGTTAATATCCTCCACCAACACGCGGCCGTCCACGTAGGTCACATCGCCCACCGTTTCCACTGGAGGCCGCTCCTCATCGAACTCGTCCTGGATCTCTCCGACGATCTCCTCCAGAATGTCTTCCAAAGAAATCAACCCCGCCGTACCTCCGTACTCATCCACCACCACGGCGATCTGGCCGCGATGTTTTTGCATCAGCCGCAGAACTCGGCTGATCTCCATCGACTCCGGCACCCGGAGCACCTCGCGGATGAAACCATGCAGGTCCTTTTGTCCCGCTTGCAGCCCCTGGACGTACAGGTCTGAGACGTGGATAAAGCCCACAATGTGGTCTTTGTCTTCCACCGCCACAGGATAACGAGTGTGCCGGTTTTCCCGGGCGATTTCAAAATTCTCTTCCACTGAACGGTCGAGGTACAAGCAGACCATATCCGTCCTCGGCACCATGATCTCCCGGGCCACGCGATCGGAGAAATGGAAAATGTTGTCCATGAGAGCTTTCTCCGTACTGTCGATCAGTCCGCTTCGATGGCTTTCCGACACCAAGAGCAACAACTCTTCCTCCGAGTACGCCGCCTGGTGCCCGGAGACGACGGGTTCGATCCCGATCCAGCGCAGGAGTAGGTTAGCAAAAGAATTGAGCACCCAGATGGCGGGATACATGATCTTGTAAAAATAAGCAAGGGGAAGAGCCGTCCACAACGCCGTTGACTCTGCAAGTCGTATGGCGAGGGACTTGGGGGCCAACTCTCCTAACACGATGTGCAATAAGGTGATGAGGGAAAACGCGACGGCGAAAGCGACCGTGTGCACGATCGACTCCGGCAATCCGGTCAAAGCAAACAAAGGACGCAACAAACTCGCGACCGCCGGTTCACCCAACCAGCCGAGCCCCAGGGACGCCAGCGTAATCCCCAGCTGGGTCGCCGACAAATACGCATCCAGTTTGGAGACCACCCGTTGGGCGAAACGAGCCCGCAAGTGTCCCTCCGCCGCCAACTGCTGCAACCGCGTTGAGCGGACTTTTACCAGTGCAAATTCCGCCGCCACAAAGAAGGCGTTCACCAATACCAGGCCGAAAACTGCCAGAATCTTGATGAACAAACTACCAGGTGTGTCCAATGATCATCCCCATCCTGGGGAGGCCACCTCGCTCTATCAAAAAGTTTGGCGCCCTGAGCTCTGACAACCCATGAGCTCGCACACCCGTTTTCTTACTAATTAATTATAAATGTCCGTAAAGAATTCCGTCAAACGCCGTGCAGCCTCAACCGGGGAAGCATGGCGGGATCAGGGCCGCTGCGGACCCTCTCACGGCCCCGCCATCCTCCCAGCGTCCCCGTGATCACCCGTAACCGGTCAAAACTTGAATCGATGAATCATCTCCTGCAATTCCTGGGCCGTCCGACTGAGAGACTGGGCAGCGCTCGAAACCTGTTCCATCGCGGCCAATTGCTCCTCCGAGGCTTCCGCCGCCCGGGAAGTTGTCTCCATCGCCCCCTCGGCAATCTTGGCCATGTGGCTCACCGTTGCGGAAATCTCTTGGGCACCGGCGGAGAGTTCCTCGGTGGCGGCCGAGATCTCTTGAATTTGGTCGGCCACCCGCCGCACCGCTGTTAAGATGTGTTCGAATTCCCGCCCCGCCTCTTGAACGGCTTCAATGCCCGAGCGAACTTCCCGGGTCACCGTGTCCATAGCTTCCACCGAATGACCGGTGTCCGCCTGAATCGACTCAATGAGCCTGGCGATCTCGTCCGCCGAGCCCTTTGACTGCTCCGCCAATTTTCGGACCTCGTCCGCCACCACCACAAACCCCCGCCCGTGTTCCCCGGCCCGGGCCGCTTCAATGGCGGCGTTGAGCGCCAACAGATTGGTTTGGGCCGCGATCCCTGAGATCACTTCGACAATTTGGCCAATCTGTTTCGACCGTTCATTCAACAATGCAATGGCCTTGGCCGACTCCTGAACCGACCGTCCGATGGCATCCATCTGCCGAACGGCGCCCTGTACCCGCTCGTTCCCCGCCTCGGACCGGGATGCCGTCTCCAAAGAGGACTCCGACACGAGGGTTGCCGACTCCGCGATGCGCTGGGTGCCCGCCGCCATTTCGCTCACCGCCGTGGCGCTCTCCTCCGATTGTCTCAACTGGGTCTGCGAGCCGCCCGCCACCTGCTGAATTTTTTCCGCAATGTGATGGGTGAGATCCACCATCTGCTCGGAACTGGCGAAAAGCTGCTGGGAGGCGGCCGCCACCTGTTCCGCGGTGTGGCTCACTTTTTTGATCAGGGCCCGAAGACTGCTCACCATGCCATTCAGGCTTGCCACCAACACCCCGAGCTCATCCTTCGACCTGTGGCTGATCTCCTCGACCTCCAAATCGCCTTCCGCCACCCGCCGGGCCACCGCCGTCGCTTGAACCAGGGGCTTGGCCATGCGGTCCGCCACCCACCATGAAACCGCAATCGCCACCGCCAGTCCCGCAATTCCAAAAAGCAACACCTTCAGCTGAAAATCCCGCTCCAACTGGCGGTAAAGATCCATGGGAAGGCCCACGCCAAGCATCCCAATCGTTTGCCCCCGGGCGTCTTTGAGCGGCTCATAAGCAGTGGCCTGACGCTGTCCCAATACGTCCGCATAACCCGTGAAGGATTGGTTGCCCTGAAGAACAGCCTGCACCACCTCTGGAGCCGCCTTCGTTCCGGTTGCTGGAGCTCCCCCGGCGGATTTGGCACTGGTGACAACCCGGGTATCGCCCTGAAACAGTGTGACGACGTCACCCGTCGCCCCGGCCACCTGATCCACCACGGTGCTGGCACCCGCCACCGGACGTTCACCCTTATACAATTGCCCATCTCGTATTGACCATTCGCCGGGGAGCCGAGCATCGATCAAAACACGGACCATCTTCAAATCGGACGTCAGTTTCTGGGTTGACGATTGCTCCACCTCGGCGGACATCATCCACGACGCGAATGTACCCATCGCCGCCGTACCCAGAATAATCACCAACGAGAACAGCCCTAACACCTTGCCTTTAATCCCGATCGCCATCACCCATCCCCCATTCCCGGTCGTCCCGGGCAACCTCACGCCCCGCAGGGCCGTAATGCCCGCAGCATGGACCACCGGGCCGCGTCGCTTTTTCTCTCCACCATCTAGGATTCGTCAAGGGTTTTCTCTTGCCCTGTTTGGATTCCCCACTCTGCAACGCAAACCCGGGCCCCGCCAGGACTGTAACCGGCGCGAAAAAACCTCGGCTAGGCCGAGGTCTCCATGATTCCCTCTCATGGACATGCCCGCTGAAACCAACGCCATCTGCTCACTCCCCCCGGAAGCGGGGTGGGCGTTTCTCCTTAAAGGCCTCCAGCGCTTCCACCCGGTCCCGGGTCGGGATCAGCACCTCGTAGGCCGACGACTCGATCTCCAGCCCAGTCGCGAGACTGGCATCCAGACCGCGGTCGATGGCGAATTTTGCCTGGGCAACGGCTAAGGGCCCGTTCTCGGCGATCTCTTTGGCCAGTCGCCGGGCCTCGGCCACCGGATCGGACCCGAACCCGGTGAGAATCCCCAGATCGTAGGCCTCCGGGGCCCGAATCCTCCTGGCCGTAAAGATCAATTCCTTGGCCCGCATGGGACCGATCAACCGCGGCAGCCGCTGAGTGCCCCCGGCCCCGGGAATGATCGCCAGACTCGTCTCCGTGAGTCCCATGACCGTCTCCTCTGCCGCAAAGCGGAAATCGCACGCAAGTGCCAATTCAAATCCTCCGCCAAAGGCATACCCGTGAATCGCCGCGATGGTCGGCTGGGGCAAACGCTCCACTGCCGTGAACACGTCGCGGATTTTGCGAACGTTTCGCCGAACCTGCCACTCATCCAGGGTACGCCTCTCCTTAAGATCGGCCCCGACGCAAAAGGCACGCCCTCTGCCGGTAAAGATCACCGCCCGGATATCTCTCCGCCCCCGCAGATCTTCAACGATATCGCCAAGATAAACCAGGGTTTCAAAATTCAGGGCGTTCATGGCCTCTGGTCGATTCAAGATCACCATCGCCACCGGGCCGTCGGTCTCCACCAAAACCGGATCCCGGATTTCATTGTCGCGATTCTCTTCTGCCACCGCCGTCTCCCCCCGACTCCCGATCATCTTCCCGCCGGACCCCTGGCCCGTGGCGGGCTAAGTGTTACGGCTCCAGACGAACCAGGGTTTCCTCTTCTTGCACGAATTCGCCCTCGCCCTTGCACACTTCCACCACTTTGCCCCCGGATTCAGCCGTGACCGGAATTTCCATTTTCATCGATTCCAGAATTACAACGTCCTGACCCGCTTCCACCACATCCCCGGGTTTGACCAAAACCTTCCACACCGTGCCGCCCATACTCGCCTTCACTTCAGCCATACTGGATTCGCCCCCCCTTTTTTAGACTGCGCGCAATGATCAGAAACAACCGAGATGAAAGCCCCTCACGCCTTGCCGTTTTGCATGTTTTGGACAAGTCCCGTATCATAGCTTCCCCGCCGAAACTCAGGGTTCCGCATCACCTCCAACAGGAATGGAAGATTCGTTTTAATGCCCTCAATCCTGGTTTCGGACAAGGCTCGTTCCATGCGTGCCAGGGCCTCCTCCCGGGTGGACCCGTGCGCGATAATCTTGGCGATCATCGGGTCGTAAAACGGCGTCACAGCAGACCCTTGCTCCACCCCGGTATCCACCCTGACCCCCTCGGGCCACGCCAAGGCGGTAATGGTCCCTGGTGAAGGCAGAAAACGGACGGGGTCTTCCGCGTACACCCGGCACTCCACCGCCGCCCCCCGCCGGGCGGGCGTCTCCAGAACAGGCAACCTTTCTCCGGCGGCGATCCGGATCTGCCACTCCACCAAATCCAGCCCTGTGATCAGCTCCGTCACCGGATGTTCGACTTGAAGCCGGGTATTCATCTCCAAAAAATAGAAGTTGCCTTTCGCATCAAAGAGGAATTCCATGGTACCCAAGTTGCGATAGCCGATGGCCGTGGCCCCCCGCAGGGCCGCCGCCGTCAGGCGCTCCCGCATCGCGTCGTTCAAGAAGGGGGAGGGACTTTCTTCCACCACTTTTTGGTGTCGGCGTTGAACCGAACATTCCCGTTCGAATAGGTGAACCGCGTTCCCGTGGGCATCGGCCGCCACCTGAACCTCAATATGCCGGGGCCCCTCCACCCACTTTTCCAGAAATAACGCTCCGTCCCCAAAAAAATTTACCGCACGGGCTCGGGTGGACTCAAAGGTTTTTTTCAGTTCTTCCGGTGTCTCCACCCGGCTCATCCCGATCCCGCCCCCGCCGGCGCTGGCTTTGACCATCAGCGGATATCCGATCCCTTTTGCAGCCTCCATCGCTTCTTCCAAAGTGTCTACCGGACGTTCGGTACCTGGCACCACGGGAACACCCGCCGCCTGCATCCGCCGCCTGGCTTCGATTTTGCTGCCCATGGCCCGGATGACTTCGGGTGACGGGCCAATAAACACCAGTCCCTCCCTCTGGCACCGTTCTGCAAAATCCCCGTTTTCCGATAAAAATCCATAACCCGGGTGAACGGCTTCCGCCCCGGTTTCTTTGGCCGCCCGGATGACGGCGTCCATATTGAGATAGCTCTGGGCGGCGGGAGGGGGGCCAATATACACGGCCTCATCGGCCTCTCGAACGTGAACCGCACCCTTGTCCGCCTCGGAGTACACGGCCACCGTCTGGATCCCCATGGTCCTGCAGGTTCTAAAGATCCGCCGAGCAATCTCCCCGCGGTTCGCGACGAGAATTTTACGAAAGGTCACAGTGCCAAACCTCCTCCTTCGATCGTGCATCACCTGTTCGAAATCCTGTACACTTGTTTATTTATCATACGAGCCGTCCTTTGAACAACCGCAGCCGGGCGCCGGTGGCCCGGCCTTCACCCCCGGGGTTCGCTGGAGACTTCTGGACATGCCCGAGAGAATTCCTAAGCAAGAATCGTGCCGATTCAGCCCGATCACGGCCCCGGGACAAAACGGCAATACAGATCCTGAAAAAACTGGCGCTCCTGCTCCAACAGCTCCCGGGCCAAGACCGCCGCAGCGGCGAACTTCGGCTGTTGACCTTCGCTGATCCGGC
Source organism: Kyrpidia sp. (assembly GCF_023512215.1). Taxonomy (NCBI): domain Bacteria; kingdom Bacillati; phylum Bacillota; class Bacilli; order Caryophanales; family Alicyclobacillaceae; genus Kyrpidia; species Kyrpidia sp. The sequence continues at coordinate 70,635 of NZ_JAILZZ010000004.1, forward strand.
GAAATTCCTTGCCCAACTCCCGCCATCCGCCGGCGATGCGCTCCATTCGCCATGACGCCTGGAGCTCCCGAAGTTCCTCCACGCCGAACCGCGACTGGGCCTCGGAGAGAAACCGCGCATACATCGCCCGGAAGGCACCGCCCCCGGTGCCCCGGCGCTCGATCACCTGGTATCCGAACCGCGCGGCCCATTTCCAATCGGCAAGTTCCCCCCAGTCAGGGAGGCCCTCCACAAACCGCTCCATGGCGGGAATCCCCGTACTTGCATCCGGCGGACTGACCATCCGGGAAGCAGTCCGGGCGATGGCCCGGCGGGCCGCCCGGGAGAGGTCGACCTCCGGAAGCGCCTCCACCGCGAACCACGGGTAAGAAAGGGGGACCGCCCCTTCGGTGGAAGACATGGCCAGACGGAGCGACTCGATGGAAGTTTCTTGAATCCCTTCACGGTCCGTATCCGCCGTGAGGCAGACCCCCCGTTCGTCGTCAAATCCGACCACCAACACGCCGTGGAGGGAAAAGTGGGTCTTGGTCTTGTAGTAATCCAGGTAATACAAATCGGTGAGCACAAATACCGGAATATCCCGGGCCACGTACTGCCGGATGGCTGACCAGGGAAAGGTTTCCGAACGATTCCAATCCACATCAAGTCCCAGATGTTGAAACAACGTAGGCTCCAAAGATGGCGTCCGTCCATTAAAAAAGCGGGTCGGAGATAGTTGGTCCGATTCTACATAGATAAAATCCAATCCCGACCCGAGGCCAAAACATGCGGCTTCGTCCAACGGGAGGCCATAAAACCTCAGCACATCGGCCAAAGCCGTCGACCCACAATGAACGCCCGGCACGTGTTCAAAGCCTTTCACCACATGTTTCACCGCGAATCCCTCCATCATGTTGCGCCGAGGCGAAAACGAACTTCCTCTTCAATCCTGTATTTTCGCAGTTTATGATACAAGGTCGACCGGCTGATTCCGAGGATTTGAGCGGCCCGGGTGCGATTTCCACCTGCTTCTTCCAGGGCGCCAAGCACCCATTCCTTCTCCCACGCTTCGCGACTGCGGCCCCGGGGCCTGGGCGGCCCTTCCGCCCCGGCCGGTTCCGGAGTACGGGAAATTCGCGAATTTACCTCCCGCATCTCCTTGGGGAGATCTGCCACGTCGATCATATCCGACACCCCGAGGTTCATCGCCCGCTCCAGGACATTTTCCAACTGCCGGACATTCCCCGGCCAGGAGTAGGCCCGGAGCCGCTCAAAAGCCTCCGGGGATACGCCCTTCACTTGCCGGTTGAGTTTGCCATTCAATTTTTGAATCAGGGCTTGACATAAAAGCGGCAGATCCCCCAGCCGGTCTCGGAGCGGCGGAATCTTCAAATGAACGACATGAATGCGGTAGTACAAATCCTCCCGAAACATCCCGTTTCGTACCATCTCTTCCAGATCCTGATGTGTTGCGGCGATGATCCGGACGTCCACCTGTCGAGGGCGGACATCCCCAACCCGCTCAAACACCTGCTCCTGCAAGAAACGCAGCAACTTGCTCTGCAGGGCGAAGGGCATGTCCCCGATCTCGTCCAAGAACAGGGTCCCTCGGTCGGCCAATTCAAACTTTCCCGGTTTTCCACCCCGGCGCGCCCCGGTGAATGCGCCTTCCACATAACCGAAGAATTCCGACTCCAACAACTCCGCCGGCACCGCGGCGCAATTGACAGCCACAAAAGCCCCGGGACGTCCCGACTCCTGGTGGATCGCCCGGGCAAAAAGTTCTTTCCCGGTTCCGCTCTCCCCGGTGATCAGCACGGTGGAAGTGGTGCTGGCCGCGAGACGGGCCTCGCGTTTGAGCGCTTCCATAGCCGTGTCCCGGCCGACAATGGCATCAAAAGCCGAGGCGGATCGATGGGACCGCTGCCACTCGCCCCGGTAGTAATTGACCTCCCGCTCCAACTGTTCGAGCCTGCGGAAAAGATCCCGCCATTCGTCCAGGCGGCGCCAGATCACCTTGATGATCGCCCCGACGCATTTACCCGAGCGTTCGATGGGTTCTTGGGTGATCAGACATGGCCTGCCCCGGAGCGTATACACCTGCCCTTCCACTTCCCGCCCCTCCAGGACTCGTCGAAGGGAGACATCGGGAACCGCCTCCCCCCACGGCCGACCCACCAAACTCTCCCGGTCGGCGTCGAGGATCTCGGCCAGGGCGTCGTTGGCCACGGTAATCCGGCCCTCCGGGTCCACCACAGCAATTCCATCATAGGACAAGGCCACGGCGTGCTGAAGAGTGTGCTGAAGATTTTTTGTCGTTTCCAATTCCTCAGCAATGGCCTCCAACGTGGTGATATCCCGAATTACCGCCATTGCCCCCGCAGCATTCCGGCTCCCCCCGATGGGCGACACGGACGTGAGAGTGACCGTATCGCCAATTTCCAACCGTCCGGCCGGAAGGGCGATCGAACGCTCCACGGCGTCCGCCACCACCCCCGCCAACTCGGGCAACCATTTGGCCACCGGGGTGCCCAAGACCACATCTTTGTCCACGTGAAAAAGGGCTTCCGCCGCCTGGTTCATCGCCTGAACCCGCTGTTCCCGGTCGATGAACACCACCGCTTCCTGCAAGTGATCCAGCAGAACCGTCACTTGCTGGGCGCGCATCTCCGTGTCAAGCAAAAAGCCGCGGATAATGTCCGATTTGCCCATCACACCACAGACCTGCCCCTTCCCGTCCACCACCACGCCGTGACCCACCCCGCTGTGAAGAAGGGTGTCCTTGGCCGACTCCAGCGAATCTTCCATGCGCAGGACCACCACGTCCCGACGCACCAAGGACCCGACCGGTGAATCCAGGCCCGCGCCGGCTAGCAAAGCGCGATAAAGGGCGTACTTGCTGACAATGCCGTCCAGATGGCCGCGATCGTTCAGGACACAGGCGATATCCAGGCGGTGACGCAAAAACGCTCTCATCACGTCCGCCAAGGTGTCACCCGGGGCCAGAATTGCCGCACCCGGTGTATAACAATCACCGACCTTCACAGGCTCACCTCCCGGCGGAACGTCCGAATCTTATACATGTGTTCATATTGTACAACTGTTTCTAGCATACAAGAACCCGTCCCTCGCGTAAAGGGGGCCACCAGGCCCCCTTTTTTCCTACCGAGAGGTTGTACCGTCTATCCACAACCGGAACGTCCGGCGCGTAAACGCCCCGTCCCGCATTCATGGGGATACAGGAATCTCCACCAACACTCGTCCCGCGTCATCCACCACCCGGATCGATTGTGTAACCGGCACCCAGTAGTTGCTCCAGATGACACTTTCAGCTCCTTCACCGTGAGGGGTTTTCGTCACAGCCACCACCAACGTTCCCCGTTCAAAGGTGACATCCGCCACCATCGCACCCGTCACGTAAAGTCGACTGCCTGTATGGTCCTCCCGCGCCCAAGCTCCGAGGTGAACTCCGTGGGAAGCCAACCACTGCCGGTCGGCGGCCACCCCTTGGGACAGGCGAACGGCGGGAGCCGGGGGAGAGAAGAGCGCCGGCGGCCCGGGCTGCCGGGACAGATCCTTCCACTCCTCGACAAACGGCACCTTCATCCGGGGTGCCGACGCAGGGGGCACCGGGCGCATCGACCGGGCCACGCTCAGGACCTCCGCCACCGAAATGCCGGATACGGAGTACCACACCTTGCCGCCGTAGGTCCAATTCACTTCTACGGTGGGCCGATTGCCCAAATCGAGCACCTGAATCATGCCCTGGGCCGCGCCAGGTGCCACCGGCGCCCCCGAGGCCAGATCTTTAGCCAAACGGCTGGCTTCCGTAACCGCCACATCCCCGGGGCGGCCCCGAAATAAACCAGCCGTTACGTAGGTCCATCCTCCGGCGCTCCATGTGACAACATCTCCTCCGGTATCTTTCAAAACCAAGCGCCGGGCCGGAAAACCGCCATCCAAAACCACTGGATCCACGGCGGCCAGCCGATCTCTCACCGTGTCGAGAAAGGTCGTCGGGGCCGCATCCCGCCGCGTGCCTCCAAAGGACACCAGCCGGTTGGCTTCAGAAATGGGGGTTGAATCCGGCTCCCCCCCGTTTAACCACCCCGCCTCCACCAAGTAGCCGCTCTCAAGAATTTGGTCCGTCACCTTCACCCGCCCCTCGCTCCCGGTCAATCCCGGGACGGCGGGTCTCGGCACTACTCCCGGAAGAACCACCGGGACGAGGCTTCGGCTCACCACATCCCGGGCCACCGGAAGAACCGCCGGGTCGATCGCCGCGTGGGGCTGGGGAGGGGCGATATCCACGGCTGCCGTGGTCGCCGCCGGCTCACTGTTCACCCGCTCCTCAGTTTGGTTGGCTCCCCCCGCCCCGGCCGGAGGAGTTGCTACGGACTCAATGGCCGGCCGGCCCACATCTCGGCCGAACGGCTGTCTGAGCACAGAGAGCGTCGTCGCCCCCACTCCGGCCAGTGCGAGCAAGACGCTCGCCACCCCCAGCAGCCACCGTGCCGCCCATCGCGAACGCCGTCTGTTGCGCGCTTCTACCCGGGCTAACGTCCGCTCGATGAGATCCTCAGACACTCCCCACCCGCGAAACACCGTTTTACGGGCATCCTCAGCCATCTGTTCCAGCTTCCGCGTGAGATCGTCGTTCATCCGCCGATCCCTCCTCGCGCAACATGTCTTTCAACCGCCGCCGGGCCCGGTGCAACCTCACCCGCACTGCACCGGAATCAATGCGGAGAACCTGGGCAATCTCGTTCGTTTTGAGTTCGCAATAGTAATGGTAGATCAACACCTCGCGATCCATGAGGGGAAGACGGAACATAAGGTCCAACAGCCTGCGCCGCTCCAAAGACGCCACGGCCTCCTGCTCGGCGGAGGCGGCCACCCCCTGGGGCAGATTTTCGTCGCCGGGTAAAAGCACCCTTTTATACACCCATGACCGAAAACGGTCTCGGCACAGATTTGCGGTGATCCGCAGGATCCAGGTTTTGGCCGCCCCTTCATCCCGCAGTTTATCCATCTCTGAATACACGCGCAGAAACGTGTCTTGAAACACATCTTCCGCCATATGGCGGTCTCGGACGTAAAAATACGCCAGGTGCAACACCGCTTCACCGTGTTCCCGCATCCATCGGACCAATTGTTCCCGGCGCTTTTCCTCGTCCACAGGTTCCGCCCTCCCCGCTGAGGCCGCCCTTGGAGCGTTGTTACCAGAAGGACGCGCCCGACCAATAAAAGGTTACCGCAAAACCACAGACAAACCCAGGGCCAATCTGATACCATAGAACCATGAGGCGCTTTTTGCCCCGGCGAAAAGGCGAGCAGAGTGGAGGAGAGAGACGTTGAGCATTCTTAAAGTGGACGAGAAAACTGGCATTTTTGGTGAAGGGGATCAGACTTTCGGGGGGAGCTTTGTGCCGCCGGAGCTTCAAAAGGCGCTGGACGAGGTGGCCGAGGCCTTTGCCCGTTACAAAGACGACCCGGACTTCAACGCCGAGCTCCAGGCCTATTACAAGGACTACGCGGGCCGGCCCAACCCCCTGTATTTGGCCAAGCGGCTGTCGGACCAAGTGGGCGGAGCCAAGATCTACCTCAAGCGGGAAGACCTGAACCACACCGGAGCCCACAAGATCAACAACACATTGGGCCAAATCCTGCTGGCGAAACGCCTCGGGAAAAAGCGGATCATCGCCGAAACCGGGGCCGGGCAACACGGGGTGGCCACCGCCACCGCCGCGGCGCTCATGGGATTGGAATGTTTGATTTTTATGGGCGAACTGGACATGAAGCGCCAGGCGCTCAACGTCTTCCGCATGGAGTTGCTCGGGGCCAAGGTCATCCCCGCCACATCCGGGAACCGCACCCTGAAAGAAGCGGTGGACGAAGCACTCATGTATTTCGCCGGGCACCCCGACAGCTTTTACCTGCTCGGGTCGGCGGTGGGGCCCCACCCCTACCCTTTGATGGTCCGCCATTTTCAGTCTGTCATCGGACAGGAAGCCAGGGCCCAGATCCTGGAGAAAGAAGGCCGGCTCCCGGATTATGTGGTGGCGGCGGTTGGGGGCGGGTCTAACGCCATCGGTCTCTTTTATCCCTTTGTGGAGGACCTTTCCGTCAAAATCATCGGAGTCGAACCGGCCGGTAAGGGCCTGGATACGGGGTATCACGCCGCCCCCCTCAATGTCGGGGAAGTCGACGTGCTGCATGGATTCCGCTCCTATGTTATGCCCGACCCGGAAAAATGCTGGTCGATCAGCGCCGGATTGGATTATCCCGGGGTTGGACCGGAGCACAGCTACTACAAGGCCATTGGCCGGGCTCAGTACGTCGCTGTGAACGATCAGGAGGCCCTGGATGCTTTCCTGAATTTATCCAAAACCGAAGGGATTATTCCTGCCCTGGAGTCGAGCCACGCCGTGGCCTATGCCACCAAACTGGCAGCCCAGCGTCCAAAGGACGAGATCATTATTGTCAACCTCAGCGGCCGGGGGGACAAAGACGTCGCCCAGGTCGCCGAAATGTTGGGCCGCACCCCCGAACAAGCGGCAAAAGCCTAAAAGAACAAAAACAACCTGTTCCGGCCCTCGACAAAACCTTCCCGGGCATCACCGGCCCCCGGAAGGTTTTTTGTCACATCTTCTTCACAAGATGTTTGATGGCTGTCACACCCTAGGCGACCGTGTCTTGAGAGCGGGCCCGTGGTACAATGACACCATGTGAATCATGTGGATACATGCATCGCGACGGAGGAGAACGGCCCATGGAGCAATCGGCCCAACAAACTGCGCATGTAGAAAAACATTTTACCGCTCCGGACGTCATTCGGGATATCGTCATCGGCATGGCGGACGGGCTCACAGTGCCCTTTGCCCTGGCGGCCGGCTTGTCGGGAGCAGTCTCTGTCACCACGTTGATCGTGACCGCAGGGGTGGCAGAAATCGCCGCCGGAGCCATCGCCATGGGATTGGGGGGCTACCTGGCGGCCCGAACGGACCGGGAACATTATTTTGCCGAATTGGAGCGAGAACGCACCGAAGTGGTGGAGCTGCCCGACCGGGAAAAACAAGAAGTCCGGGACATCCTCACTCAGTGGGGGCTGAATGAGCAAGAAGCGGAGCCGGTGATCCGCGCCCTGAGCCGGGACCCCCGCCGGTGGGTCGACTTCATGATGAAGTTCGAATTGGGTCTCGAAGAACCCGAGCCCAAACGGGCCCGAAACAGTTCCATCACCATCGGCCTCTCGTACATCGCCGGCGGCATCATCCCCTTGGCACCCTACATGCTGATGGCCAATCCTGTGACTGCCCTGATAATCTCGGTAGTCGTCACGCTAATCGCTCTCTTTATCTTCGGCTTTGTCAAGGGTAAATTCACCGGCGTGAAGCCCTGGAAAAGCGCCTGGCAAACCACGGTGGTAGGCGGTCTCGCCGCCGGCGTAGCCTTTCTCGTTGCAAAGTTCATCGCCTGACCCCGCCAGCTGGGCAACAGGTTTCCCGCGTCACCCCCGGCGTCACCCATCGATATGACCCCGCATACCCTACCACAGACTGGGCGATCGACCTGGTGATGCCAGGCGCCCGAAGGGGGTAGGGACGACATGTGCGGGATTGCCGGTTGGATCGATTGGAATGTGGAAATCACCGGACAGCGGCCGGTGCTGAAAGCCATGGCCGACGTTCAATATTGGCGGGGGCCCGACGCCGAAGGCATCTGGATGTCCCACCGGGCCGGATTGGCGCACCGGAGGCTGTCGATCATCGACCCGGAGGGCGGGGCGCAGCCCATGATCCGGCGTCAGGGAGAACGCACCTTGGTCATCGTGTACAACGGGGAGTTGTACAACATGGCCGAACTACAGCGCGAACTCGAAAGACTGGGCTACACCTTCGCCACGCGGTGCGATACCGAGGTGGTACTCGTCGCCTACGCTCACTGGGGCCCGGCCTGCGTCGAGCGGTTCAACGGGATCTATGCCATCGGAATTTGGGATGAACAGGCACAAGAATTGTTCCTGGCCCGGGACAGGCTCGGCGTCAAACCGCTCTTTTACGCCCCTCTTGAGAACGGCCTCGTGTTTGCATCAGAACTGAAAGGCCTTCTCGCCCACCCGGCCGTGCGCCCCGAGGTGGATAATGAGGGGCTGGCGGAAATTTTTGCCCTGGGACCCGGACGCACTCCGGGCCACGGCGTATTCCGCAACGTCTATGAGGTCAAGCCCGGATGGGCCTTGCTCTTTGACCGAAGGGGCCTCCACCACCGCCAGTATTGGAAACTGGAAAGCCGTCCTCACGAAGACGACCTGGAAACTACGATTGCTACTGTGCGGGATCTCCTCGAAGACACAGTCGGGCGGCAGCTCATGTCCGACGTGCCGGTGTGCGCACTTCTTTCCGGGGGGCTGGACTCCAGCGCCATCACCGCTTTTGCCGCCCAGGCGTTTCGCCGCCAAGGCCGCCCGCCTCTGAGAACCTTTTCTATTGATTATGTGGATAACAACGTGTATTTCCAACCCAACGCCTTCCAACCCACCGCCGACGGACCTTGGGCGGAACGAGTGGCAGATTTTCTGCAGGTTGATCGCAGGATCATCACCCTGACCCCCAGCGCTGTGGCCGACGCCCTGCGGGAGGCTGTGCGGGCGAGGGATCTGCCAGGCATGACAGACGTCGACTCATCGCTGCTCCTCTTTTGCCGGGAGATCAAAAAAGAGGCCACTGTGGCTTTGTCCGGCGAATGCGCCGATGAGGTATTCGGCGGATATCCGTGGTTTCATCGAAAAGAGGCCCTTGAAGCGGATATTTTTCCCTGGTCATTGAAAATGCAGGAAAGAATCTCGGTGCTCCACCCGGACCTCGTGGACCATTTGCAACCTGAGCAATACGTGCGCCGGCGATACCGCGAAGCCCTGGATGCGGTGCCCAGGCTGCCGGGAGAGAATCCCCAGGATGCCCGGATTCGGGAAATGTTTTACTTGAACCTTTTTCACTGGATGCCCGTCCTCCTCGATCGCAAAGACCGGATGAGTATGGCGGTGGGCCTAGAAGTCCGGGTGCCTTTTTGCGATCACCGCTTGGTCGAGTATATGTGGAATGTGCCTTGGTCAATAAAAATGGCCGGCGGACGGGAAAAGGGCTTGTTGCGCGTGGCCATGAAAGGGCTCCTGCCCGAAGATGCGCTCTGGCGAAAAAAAAGCCCGTTCCCGAAAACCCATCACCCCGATTTCGCCCGGGCCTGCCGAAGCGCCCTTCAAGAGGTGCTCGCCGATCCCACATCCCCCCTGTTGCCACTCATCCACCGGGAGTCGGTGAACAAATGGCTCCAGGCCGAAGGGGAATTCGACATCCCTTGGTTCGGGCAACTGATGCGCCTCCCCCAGCTCTACGCCTACCTAGTTCAAGTGGACCAGTGGCTTCGGGAATACCGGGTTCAGATCCTGTGACGCAAAAGCCGGTCCGCCCTTCCAGGGCGGGCCAATCCCGTTATTTTTCCCTATCCCTGCAACAGGCGGTACCCAAAACGCACCGAATGATCTACTATTAAAGAATCGGCAACATCACAGGGGAAGGAGAATCACATTGAGCCACGGCCGCACACCCGTCGACCCCGGCCACGCCCCGGCCATTTCCGACACCGCGGTGGCAGATCGGGCGAGAATCCTCGTGTCCTGTCCCGATCGCCCGGGCGTGGTGGCGGCGATTTCACAGTTTCTGTATGGCATGAATGCCAACATCGTTCGTATGGACCAGTATTCTACCGACCCGGACGGCGGCCGCCTGTTCATGCGCGTGGAATTCGACCTGCCCCACCTGTCCGACCGCCGCCGGGAACTGGAGGAAGGATTCGCCCGGACCGCCCGGCCCCTGGACATGCAGGGGGAGATCCGTTACGCCCGGGAAAGAAAACGAATCGCGATTTTTGTCTCCAAGATGGATCATTGCCTCCGGGAGCTCCTCTGGCAATGGCAGGCCGGGGATCTATCCGGAGATCCGGTGGTGGTCATCAGCAACCATCCGGACCTCAGGGAGGTCGCCGCCACCTTCGGCCTGCCCTTTTATCACGTGCCGGTCACCCGAGAAACCAAAGCCGAGGCCGAACGCCGCCAACTCGAAATCCTTAAGAACTACCGGGTGGATCTCGTCGTCCTCGCCAGGTACATGCAAATTCTTTCCACAGAGTTCGTGTCTGCATATCCCAATCGGATTATCAACATCCATCACTCGTTCTTACCCGCCTTTGTCGGGGCCAATCCCTACGAGCGGGCCTATGAGCGGGGGGTCAAACTGATCGGTGCCACGGCCCACTATGTGACGGCCAATCTGGACGAAGGCCCGATCATCGAACAGGATGTGCAACGGGTGAATCACCGGGACAGCGTCGAAGATCTCAAACGGATCGGGCGGCACATCGAGCGGGTCGTCCTGGCCCGGGCCGTGGCCTGGCACCTGGAAGACCGGATTCTGACGTATAAAAACAAGACGGTCGTGTTTGTGTAAACAGCTGCAAAAGGGCCCGGGGATATCCCGGACCCTTTGCAGTCTAATTTCCCTTGATTGTTCACCTGCCCTGGCTTTACCCACCGGATACGGGCTGTGGTAATCCTGGTACTCCACATCACTCATCATCCCGGCCGCAGCCAGGCAAATCCACCCGAACAACCGTTCCCTTTCCCAACTCGCTGTGAATCTGCACCCTTCCGCCGTGCGCATCGACGATCCGCTTCACGATGGTCAGTCCGATCCCCGACCCCCCGTCCCGGGAACGCCCTTGACCCACCTGATAAAATCGCTCAAACACTCTCGTGACCTCCTGGGGCGGCATGCCACGCCCGGTATCTCGAACCCGGATCACCCTCCAAACCCCGGCATTCCCCGCACTCACCGTAACCTTTCCCCCTTGCGGCGTCGCTTTGAGCGCATTGGACAGAAGATTCGTGAAAACCTGAGTCAATCGCTCGGGATCGGCTTCCGCCCACACCGGCTCGGTGCACTCCAACTCAAGATCGACACCTTTTTGAAAATAACTCGGGCGATAAAGGGCGAGCGCCCGGCCCAAGACCTCACACAAATTCACCCTGGTCGACTGCAGACGAAAGCTGGGGGCCTCCAACTCCGCCAGCGCCTCCACATCCCGGACCAGGCGAATCAGGCGTTCAATCTCCTCATAGCAGCCGCGCAAACGAACTGCATCGGGCTCCCACACCCCATCCAAAAAGGCTTCAAGGTGGCTTTTCAATGTCGCCAGTGGAGTCCGCAATTCGTGAGCGATGTCCGCTGTCATGGTTTTCCGCGAATCCTCCTGGCGGGCGAGAGACTCGGCCAGATGGTTCAGGGCTCTCCCCAATTCCGCCACCTCATCCCGCCCCGCCACCGCGACTCGAACGTCCAGTTCTCCGGCCGCCATTCGCCCGGCAGTTCGGGTCATCTCCACCAGGGGCCCAGCAATCCGCCTGGCCACGTACACGCTGACCGCACCGGCGAGAATGACCATGCCGATGGACGTCCACCCCACCGACTGCTGCAGGGCTTGTTCAAGATGCACATTCAGGACATGCACCGCGTAACCGCCCTCTTTGATCTGCCGCTCGTACATCTGAAAATGAAAATGTGCCTCGACGAGAACGATAAGGCCGGTCATCAGGGCACTCCCCGCCGCCACAGCGAGAAAAAGGGCGGTCAATCGGGTCCGGAGGCTTTCGAAACGAACCACAGGTCTTCACCTTCCCCACTGCAAGCTGAATATCCGTATGGTACCATATACTTAAGCTGGGGCGGTGCCGACGAAGGGGGCGTGGATGGTGAACCGAAAACCGAGAAACATTCTCATCGTCGAAGATGAACAGAAACTGCGGGATGTGATCGCTTCTTACCTGGAGAAGGCCGGTTACCGACCACTTCAAGCGGCGAGGGCAGATGAGGCATGGGACTTATTGCAACAAGAGCCCGCAGATTTGGTCATCCTGGATCTCCTGCTGCCAGACATGCCCGGCGAAGAATTGTGCAAAAAGATCCGCGCCCACACGGCAGTGCCCATCCTCATGCTCACGGCAAAAGCCGGGGAAACGGACCGCATACGCGGTTTGTCCCTGGGGGCTGACGATTATGTGACCAAACCCTTCAGCCCCCGGGAACTGGTGGCCCGAATTCAAGCCATTCTCCGCCGGGTGTCCCCCGAAGAGCTGTTGGCGGACACCGTCACCTTTCGCGACGGCGAACTGGTGATCGACGCCGGGCGCCAGAAAGTCTACCGCAAAGGGGAGCTTGTCCCGTTGACCCCCTTCGAATACCGCCTTCTCCTGACTCTCGCCCGCCATCCGGATCGCCCGTTGACCCGGGAAGAATTGATTCTCAAACTGGGCGGATTCGACTACGAGGGGGATGTGCGTACGATCGACCAACATATCAAGAATTTGCGGCAGAAGATCGAACCCGATCCGAAAAACCCGACCTATATCCTTACGGTCTTCGGGGTCGGCTATAAATTTGCGCCGGGGTCGCCGTAAGATTGTCGCCTTTGAGGATGTCCGCGAAAGGTTCAAGGGAAGCATTGCAGCCCTGTGAAAGGAAGAACAACCATGCAACACCACCACGGCCCGGAATCGGGCCATGTCCACGACCACTCGATTCACGTCGCCCAGGACAAACTCAAACAAGCCTTGGTCCTGGCATTTGTCGTGCTGTTGGCAGAAGTTATCGGAGGCCTGTGGTCAAACAGCCTGGCGTTGCTCAGCGACGCCGTGCACATGCTCACCGACGTGTTCGCCCTGTTTATCGCTTGGTGGGCCGTGCGAAAATCCCAGAGTCCGCCCACCGGCGCCATGACCTTCGGTTACCATCGCACGGCCATCCTCGCCGCCCTCTTCAACGCCGTCACCCTCATCGTTGTGGCCGTGGTGATCGGCACCGAAGCCTATCGGCGGCTGAACCAACCAGAACCCGTCAACAGCACGGTTCTTCTGGCCACAGCGGCAATGGGTGTCATCATCAACTTGTACATCGGCTGGGGCATGCGGAATGCCTCTCACAACCTAAACATCCGCAGCGCCATGTTGCACGTGCTCGGGGACGCCGCGGCCTCAGGCGGGGTCATCCTAGGCGGTCTCATCATCATGACCACGGGATGGACCCTGGTCGACCCCATTATCAGCATCCTGATCGCCCTGACCGTCGCCGCCGGGGCATGGCGGGTGACCCGGGACTCCTGCCTTGTTCTCATGGAGGCCACGCCGCCTTCGGTGGAGTTCAGTCAGGTGGCCAAAGCCATCCAGAGCATCCCAGGCATCCGTAGCCTCCACGATTTGCACATCTGGAGTCTTTCGTCCAATCGCCACGCCATGAGCGTTCACGTAGTCGTCGACGGCTGTCTCACCGTCGCCCACACGCAACGTTTGATCCAGGAAGTGGAAACCCTTGCCGGAGAACGCTTCGGCATCGGCCACGTCACGGTCCAGATCGAATGTCCAGAATCCCCCCACGATGAGGAGGATATGTTTGCCCTAGACCGGAACTGGTCCCGGCACTGAACTCCCGGTGCCGGATTGCTCGCCGCAGATGCAGCTGGAAAGTTGTCGCCGCCGGATCAATCGATCAGTTTACCCGGATTCATGATTCCCAAGGGATCCAAGGCCGATCGGATGGCCTTCATCACCTGCAAAGCCCGCCCGTGCTCTTTTTCTTGGTATTTGCGCTTGCCAAGACCGACGCCGTGCTCACCCGTGCAGGTCCCTCCGCAGGCCAGGGCATACTCCACCAACTGCTCATTGATCGCCTCCGCCCTCGCGACATCCTCGGGATCTTTCGTATCCACGGCAATGAGGGCGTGATAGTTCCCGTCGCCGATGTGGCCGAGGACGGCGCCGTACACCCCCTGCCGATCGAGCAGTTCCCTGGCGTCGGTGACCGCCTGGGCCATCTTCGAAATCGGCACGCACACATCGGTCGTCATCATGCCACGACCCGGATACTGGGCCATGAACGCCCGGGCTGCGGAATGCCGGGCCTCCCACAACTGCTGGCGGGACTCCTCGTCCGAATCGAAGGCAAACCCCAAGCACCCTTCCTCCTCGGCCAACTCCCGGGCGGTCTGCACGTCCCGTTCCAGACCCTCGGGATTTCCGTGAAACTCCAGAAACAGCGTGGGAACCTTCGGGTACGAAGTCCCTTTGTACGCATTGACCGCTTCGACAATGCGCTCATCCACCAACTCCATTCGGGCCACGGGAATTCCCGCCCCGAGGACCGCCGTCGCTGTCTTGACACATCCGCTCACATCGGGAAATTCCGCCCGGATGGCCATCACCCGCTCGGGCAGGCCATACACCCTGAGCCACAGTTCGGTAAACACCCCCAGGGTCCCCTCGGAACCGACAAACAACCCGGTCAAATGATACCCCGACGACGATTTCGCCGCCAAGGAGCCGGTGTGGATCACCTCACCCCCGGGCAACACCACTTCCAGGTCCCGTACCTGATCGCGCATCGTCCCGTAGCGCACTGTCGTTGTGCCGCTGGCATTGGTCGCGGCCATTCCCCCCAGGGACGCGTCAGCGCCGGGATCGACGGGAAAGAACAGCCCATAGGGTTTTAGAGCCCGGTTCAATTGCGTCCGGGTTACCCCGGGCTGAACCCGAACGAGAAAATCTTCGGGCCGAATTTCGAGAATTTGGTTCATCGCCGTGACATCCAGGCTGATCCCTCCCTGGACCGGGATCACGTGCCCTTCGACGCTGGATCCGATCGCAAAAGGGATCACCGGAACCCGGTACTTGGCGGCGATGCGCATCACCTCCACCACATCGTCCCGACTTTTGGCAAACACCACCGCGTCCGGGTTATGAGGGGCATGATACGATTCGTCTCTGCCGTGCTGCTCCAGAATCGTTGGATTGACCGAGACCGCGTCCTTTGGCAGCCGAGTCTTCAATTCCTCCATCCACGTCAACCAACATTTCCCCCTTTGTGATGGGTGCAGACGGTTTGCCCTAAGAAAATCGCACCGTCCAGCTTGTAGAGAAGGTTTATCAAAGAATAAAATCTCTGATAAGAGATGCATGCGCTTCCTGCAGCGGCATGGCGCAGAGAAAGACGCAAACACTTCTTGATAATAATATACCTTTTTGCGGGGAAGGGGGATCCAACCCGGTCTGTAGACACGGTTTCCCGAAAGAATTCTGAGAAAACGGGATGTCAAGCGAAGGCAATTTTGATATGCTCATAGAGAGATGGTCAGACTGTAGCTCGGTTAGATCTACGCCATAGCGTCCATGGCGGATCGAAGCATGGCCTTCATAGTTTGATCTGATCTGTGTTCACAACAGGGGGTTTTCGTTCCTAGTTTTCATACAAATGTAGACAGGAGTGGGTGGACATGTCCGATCAAACCCGATACCTGCGACTCGCCCAGATCACCCAGTTGATCAATTCGAACTTTGATTTGCGAGCCGTGTTAGAACACGTGGTCACCGCCATCTCCGAGGAGATCATCCACTGCACGGCTGCGGGAATCTACTTGGCAGAGCCCGACGGCACCTTCCGGGGTTTCGTGGGAAAACCCGACCAGATCGCGGGAATCACCCTGGATCAACTGGTGGCAGACCCGGCAAAAGATGCCCTCATCGCCCAAGTGGTATCGGAAAGAAAGATGATTTACATACCGGACACCGCCCTGGACCCTCGTCCAGACCGCGACGTCATTCTGCGGTTCCAGATGAGATCCCTTCTGGTTGTGCCGATCTCTTTCGATAACGAATTATTCGGACTCGTCTTTCTGTTCAACCACGGTTCGCCCATGTACCTGAGCCAGGAGGAAATAGAGTCCATCACGGCCTACGTGAACATGGCCGCCGTGGCCCTGCGCAATGCCAAACTATTTCAGCACGCCAACGCTCTGTTGACGGAAAAGCAACTGCTCATCGATGCGCTGCATCACCTATCCCTGTGTAAAACCATCGAAGAAGTGCTCAATGTCTGTTTCCGTTTTGTCAGCTGCGCTGTGGACAATCCCAACATCGGCATTCACATCGCCGACGCCATTGGGGCGCGATTTCGGCCGGTCCGGCTCAATCACACCGCCGACTGGTCCGAACAAGATTGGAAAGCCGTCCACCGAAATTTGCAACTGAATTATGAAGAAGACTTGCTATTCCAAGACGTCATTCGGAGCAAACGTTCCGCCTTGGTGCCCGATGTGGAGAAGGACCCCCGGCCCAACCGCGAGGCCTGTGAGCGATTTGGCATTCGGGGTGTGTACATGATCCCCCTCGTGGTGGCCGGGGACGTACTCGGCGTCGTCGCAGTGGTCAGCCTTGGCGTCCCACGCACCTACACCGAGACCCAAATGCGCCTCGCCGAATCCATTGTGGACGCCACCTCCACGGCATTGTCCAACGCCATGCGTTTTGAACAACTGGAGGCCATGGTGCGCCAGCGGACCACCGAACTCGAGGAGAAAAACCGCATGTTGGAAAACCTGGTGGAGGAACTGCGCAAACTCTCCACCCGGACAACCTTGATCCTGGATTCCGTCACCGAAGGGATCTACGAATTGGACGAGAATGGAAGGGTCACCTTCTGCAATCCCGCTGCTGCCCGTCTCGTGGGGCGAGAGCCGGGGGAAATCATCGGCCTGCCGCAACACGACGTCTTCTGGCACGGAAAAAGCGAAGACAAAGGGTGCACTCTCGCTGTGTGCCCCATCCTGTCTCCCATCCAAACCGGCCATCCGAGCCAGGTCACCGATGAATTGTTCCGCCGCAAAGACGGATCCACCTTTCCCGTGGATTATGTGAGCACACCAATGAGGGACGATGGAAAGATCCAAGGGGCTGTGGTGGTCTTTAAAGATGTCACCGAACGGAAGCGCTCCGAGGAGCTGATGATTAAATCGGAAAAGCTGTCGGTAGTGGGGCAGCTCGCGGCGGGGGTAGCTCATGAGATCCGCAACCCCCTCACGGCTTTGAAGGGGTTCGTCCAGTTGCTTCAATCCAATGTCCACACAAAGGATGAATATTTCAACATCATGCTCTCCGAGTTGGACCGGATCGAGTTGATCATCAACGAACTGCTGATCCTGGCGAAACCCGTGGACGTGCAGTTTCAATTTCACGACCTCAAGGTGTTAATCGAGACGGTGGTCGCTCTTTTGCGTACTCAGGCTATCTTGAGCAACGTCCAAATCACCACTGACTGTGATCCGGCCCTCCCCGCCGTTCTCTGCGACGAAAACCGTCTCAAGCAGGTGCTGGTGAATTTATTAAAAAACGCCATAGAGGCGATGCCCCGCGGCGGACAGATCGTGGTACAAGCCAGGCGAGAGGACGATCGGACCATTCTTATCCGGGTCATCGATGAAGGGACGGGGATCCCCGAGGACAGCCTCCCCCGCCTGGGGGAGCCCTTTTTCACCACCAAAGAGAAAGGGGTGGGTTTAGGGTTGACCATGAGTTACCAGATCATCGAGAGTCACGGAGGACAGATGCATTTTGAAAGCGAGGTGGGGGCGGGGACCACGGTGGAGATTCTGCTCCCCATCGATCCCCGCGCCGCGGACAACTGTACCGCCGTGGGTGCCGAAGTGTCCTGCCAGTCCAAATTACAGGGGCTGCTGGGTTCAACGGCCAAAAGATGATAGAAACTTAACCCGATCCCCCATGGGAGGCACCTGGTCGTCCACCAGGGCGACGTCCAAAACCACGGGTCCGTCCGCCTGCAACAGATTCTCTGCCCGGGGATCGGCAAGATCCTCAAACCTCTCCACCCGTAAAGCGGGGACACCCAGGTGGGCCGCCATGCCGGCGATGTTCACGGGATCTTGTTGAAACCGGGGGTGGGCGCGATGATATTGCAAAAGATGTCCGTGATGCACCATCCCGAGCCGGGCGTTGTTGATCACGATAAACAGGATGGGCAACCGATACTCCTTTGCGGTGAGAACCTCCATACCGTGCATAAAGAAACACCCGTCTCCTGTGATGCACACCACTGGGCGGGTGGGATCGGCGAGGGCATACCCGATGGCCGACCCAATGGCGATCCCCATCGGGCCAAAGTGCACGTTAATCTCATAAGAATCGTAGTCCAGGACCCGCATGTAATGGATGACATAAGACATGTGCTCACCGATGTCGACGGTATAGCGGGTGTTCTGGGGCAAATATCGCTGAAGGGCGAGGAGCACATTCTGGGTTTTGAATTCCGACGGCACGGATTCGAGGGCGACGGGTTGCGTTCCCTGGGCGTGGCGGGATAGCCCCAACTCCCGCAACTCCCGGTTCAGCCATTGCAAGGTCACGTCCGCATCGCCACAGAGGGGTACGTCACATCGATACGTTCGGCCGAATACCGTCTTGTCAAAATCGATCTGAACAATCAGCTGCCTCTCCCCTAGGGGCTTGCTATAGTTGCTTGTCGCCGTCTCTCCGAGGCTCGAGCCGACGATCAACAACGCCCTCTCGGGGTGATCGTTCACCCACTCCGCGGCTTTCTCATGTCCCGCAAACCCATACACACCTATGTATCCGGGGTAACTCTCTGGAATCAACCCTTTGGCCTGGGGCGTGACCACGATGGGCCACCCCAAAAGTTCTGCCGTCTCGATGACCTCCGGAATCGCCCGGCGGGCTCCCTGACCGACGAAAACCACCCCCGGAGTCTGTGCCAGCCTGACAGCGGCCTCGCGGACCGCCTCGGGGTCCGGCAACACCTTTTCGCGCCTGGGAAAGGCGGGAAGCGGCAGCTCTTCGGCCTTCGACAATTGGACGTCGATCGGCATGGCCACGTGTACCGGCCCCGGCACCCCAGACAAGGCGATCGTCACGGCCTTTGCCACTTCATCGACCAGATCTTCCGGCCTCCTCACCGTCACACTGTATTTTACAAAGGGCTTATACACGGCCTCACTATCAAACTCCTGGGACGCATTGCGCCCAATGGCGTCCACGGGCACATGGCCCGTCAAAAAAAGGACCGGCAGGTGCTCCCGGGCCGCATTGGCGGCACCCGTCAAAAGATTCGTGCTTCCGGGGCCACTGGATCCGATACAGACCCCCAAATGTCCGGTGGCCCGGGCATAGGCGGCAGCCATGTAACTCGCCGCACCCTCGTGCTTGGCCACCACAGGCTCGATCTCCGGCACATCGTACAGCTCATCGAAAAAGGCATTCACGGACCCCGCTGGAATTCCAAAGATGTACGACACTCCCCCCGACACCAGATAATCCACCACTCCGCGAACAGCCTTCACAACAATGCCTCCTTTCTGTCAATAGAAAAAATCTGCCGACAAGCCTGTGCCACTGCCAGGGTTTCCTATGCCAATGTTTGCTATATTCGACGTTCCCATCTCGATTCCCTGCCACGTCCGAGAGTCCCGCAAACTCTTTGATTCGGAAACATATTCCCGTGAAAATGTGTGGTCATCCGGGGCAGTCCGCCCTGTCCGGCGACCCTTGTCCTGGAATATGGTGTCAAGCACAGTGCACGAACCGCCACATCGGTGGCACCAAAGGGAGAATGTCTAAGGAGGGATCGTCGATGGGCTTAACGGGCATCGAGATGACGCGGTTTCTGCTCAGCCTACTCACCCTGCTGGTCGCCGCGAACGTCCTTGGTTACCTGGCGGAGCGGTTCACAGTGCCCCGGGTGATCGGCGAAGTAGCCGGGGGACTGGTGCTCGGGCCGACGGTATTCGGACACTTGGCCCCGGACACCTTCCAGTGGCTGTACCAGGGGTTCCCAGCCCAAGGGAAGCTGCTCGGCTTGGTTTACCAACTCGGGTTGATCTTCCTCATGTTTAATTCCGGCCTTAAATTCCAACCCAAGTTTAACCGGGGCGATACGTCCATTGGATTGGCGATTCTCGCCGGGTCTACGCTCATTCCTTTCGCAGCGGGATGGATGTTCACGGGATTCATGAATCCTGCCGATCTCCTGGGTCCGGCCCAAAGCCTAGTCGCTTTTAAAATCGTGGTTGCCATCTCCATCGCCGTAACATCCATTCCGGTCATCTCCAAAATCTTGTTCGATCTCGGGGTGATGGACACTCGATTTGCCAAGCTCGTGGTGGCTGTGGCGGGAATCCATGACACTCTCTTGTGGGTGGGGCTGGCCCTGGCTGCGGGACTCGCTGGCGCCGAGTCCCATCAAGGAATCGCCACCGTCCTCCGGAGCACAGGGGCTACCTTCGGGCTGATCGCCGTCTGTTTACTCGTTTTGCCCCGAGTGCTTCGGCTGATCAATGGAAACCGGTTTAACATTCTCGTACGGGCCTCTTTTCTCGGCTATATTTTGGCGATCCTGCTCATGCTGGCCCTCCTCGCCGGCTACCTAGGTGTGGACGTGATGTTTGGGGCGCTGCTCGCCGGCATCGCCGTCAAACTCGCCTTTCCGGAGCATCTCTTCGATCGCGTGGAAAATAGCATCCGCGAGATCTCTTTCTCCTTTTTCATTCCGCTTTATTTTGCCATGGTGGGGCTGCAACTCGATTTGGCGAGACAATTCCCCCTAGGTTTTTTCCTCCTCTATCTCTTTTTCGCAACGGCGGTACAGGGTACCGTGGTGTACCTCACCTGTCGGTTGCTCCATCTCGATCGGCTCACCAGTATCAACCTCGCGGCGGCGATGAACGCCCGGGGCGGACCGGGGATCGTGCTATCCACGGTGGCCTTCTCTCTGGGGCTCATCAGCGAACCCTTTTTCGCCGTACTGGTCATGTTGGCCCTGGTCACATCCTGGATGGCCGGCAGTTGGCTCCGATTTGTCGTGAAAACGGGCCGGCCCTTGATGCCCGGGGACGAAAAAGTAGCTGTAGTCAAACCCCAGGAAGAGGTGACCTTGGACGCAGTGCCGAGCGTGAAATAACCTGCAAAGCCCCAGGGTCTGGCCCGGGCTTTCTGTCTTGCCGACGAGGAAGATTCGCTCTACCGCCTGGCCGCCCAACTGGAGAAAACCCGTCCTCGGGCGGACCGGCGTCCTCCGGAGGTGTGAAGGGGGTCAGAAGTTGAGCCTGCCAGTTCTCTCTACGGCCTCCTCGCCGAACCCTATGGTGGTTTTGGCGGGGGGCCCCCTCATCCAAAGGTGTTGCCTACCAAGACTCTCTATGTCGAAGTTTTGCCATACAGTTCACGGTTTTTTCGATCTTCTGGGATCCCCGAGGGTGTAGAATAAAGATACGAAACTTCCGGGTAGAGCCGGAGGTTCGTGAATCCTTTCACAATCCCCCAAGGAAACACCACTGCGGGGAAACCAAGGAGGGAACAACGATGGAAGAGGTGGTCAAGGATCGTGTGAGTCAACTGTTGGAACAGTGGAATCGCTTACAAACCGCCGATCTCGAATCTCTGGAGGACGACTCTCTCCGCTTTGGTGCCGCCTTCTACGATTTTGTCGATGAAGTGCGCCAATATTTTGAGGTCATGAGCGAAAAGCCGGAATCTTTGGATGACGCTTTGGAGCGTTTGGGGATCCGGGAGGCTCTGAGCCGTCTCCCCGAACCTCTTTCCCTTCATTTTGCCAACGAATTGAGCTATATCCTTGACGGCATCACACCGATGGAGGACGCGACTTGGGCGTAAGACGCATGCAACAGAACGACTGCGACCCTGCTTCACCCTTTTCCCGCAACCTTCGACAACCGCCAGTCGGACCAGGACAGGAGGCCGCAGGCCTAGGGACCGATCCGCCGCTCCTCCCGCCGAATCACGTAGGCCTCTTGGAGAGTGGGTGTTTCTTCCCGAAACCCGTCCCCGGGCGCCATCCGGGCAAACAAACGTACCCGGACGCGGTCCCCTGTCCACCGCCGGGCGAGGATCCGACGAGACTCCAGCCCTTCGAGCTCTTCGGGATCGAGCACCTTAGACCACACTTTTTCCCCCAACCCCGTCACCCATAGCGCCGGTGGCCCGAAAAAAACAGGCTGACCCTGCTCGAGCCACACGATCTGATCCACATGATCCCATTCATCCAGTTCGTGACTGACGGCTACCACCGTGCGGCCTCTGGCGTATCGAGTCAAAAACTCGATCATTTTACGCCGCTCAACTCCGTCCAGGTAGGTAAGTGGTTCGTCGAGCAATAGAACCTCCGGGGACCCGAGAAGAGCCTGGGCAATGCCCAACCGCCGCTTCATACCCTCAGACAGTTTAGAAATTTTGACGTCGCAAACGGGAACGAGATCGGTTCGCGCCAGCCTTTCCTCTACCTCAATGCCCGGATCCACCCCTTTGAGGACGGCCATGTACTGAAGAAATCGCCTCGGCGTCATATGAGAATAAGGTTGAAAATCGGCGGGAAGATAGCCGATCGTCCCCCGGATGCCAGCCAGGTCCTCGATAACCCGCCGATCCCGATACCAGATTTCCCCTTTGTCGGGTATCGCCGCCGTGGAGAGCACTTCGAGAAAGGTTGATTTTCCTGCTCCGTTGGGCCCGACCAGCAGGGTCAGCCCCCGCCCCAAAGTCAGGCGGCCGGGGATGGCCAAACAAAATCCCTCCCGGCAAAAGTGAACATCGACCATGGTAATCATCCAGCTTCTCCTCCTGGCCGCCCTTCTACCCTCGCCGGTGTAGAGGCCACCCGACCAGGCCGGGAACTCCAGCCCAGGCCTTCCACATCGCGTACCCCCTTCGTCCGGCCCGCACCATCGCCGCCAAGCCGGCGACGAGCAACAGCACGCTTCCCCAAGAAGCCGCGGTATCTCCCAGAAACGACGGCTGCTGAAGCACCGCGGCCAGCGCCCAGACCTCGATGCCCGTGGCGATGGCCGGGCGAACCCCCCGGCGAAAAAGCACCCAGGCCGTGAGCCCACCTGTGGCAAACACCGCGGACAGCCAGTGGACCAAGAACAAAAAAGGCTCCATCCCACGCACGGTAAGCGCCAAAAGCGCCGTCCCCAGAACCCCGAAGGCGATGTTCAACCCCG
Organism: Kyrpidia sp.; assembly: GCF_023512215.1. NCBI lineage: Bacteria > Bacillati > Bacillota > Bacilli > Caryophanales > Alicyclobacillaceae > Kyrpidia > Kyrpidia sp. Next base: position 93,537 of record NZ_JAILZZ010000004.1, read on the forward strand.
TCACCACCAGAACCCGTATGAGCCAAAGCAGCGCCGGCGGGAACGGCACGGTATTCTCCACCAGCCGCATGCCCCGATCTCCGGATACCCGACCGTAAACCGCAGCTGCCACCACATAACCTGGCAAAATCATGGCATAGAGATTCAGAGACGACTCTCCATGCCCCTGGGACATCTGGGTCGCAGAAAGGGTGAGCAGCACAAAAATCACCAGGCTCACCGCCCAGAATCCCCATCCGTAAGTCCCCATCTGAAGCCGGATGAACTGTCCCAAGGAGAGCATCCGCCGCCTTACTCCCCGGGTTTCCAGATCCGACAGAGGGCCCTGCCGCTCGGCGCGCTGCAGAAGGTGCTGCACCAATTGACGGCTTTCCTCCGGGGTGGGCTCTTTCACCGGATAAGGCGCCAAACGGGGGCGCATCATCCGCTCCAGCTCCATCAACTCCGAATCGAGCCTGTCATCGCCTGGATATTGCCCTGGCCGCAATCCCTTCGCCCCCTTTTCCCATCGGCTCCCTCTGCTCAAAGACCTCCCGAAGGTGGCGCAGCGCCTTGAACAGGTATGCTTTGACAGTCCCCTCCGGCACCTCCAACACCTCGGCGATCTCCCGGTACGTCAGGTCCTGATAAAATCGCAAGATGACCATACGCTTCTGGATCTCGGAAAGTTCATCTAAGGCATCCCGGATCATCTGCCGGGTTTCCAGGCGCTCATAGATCTCCGACACCGAGGGTTTCTCCAGCACCGCCGGGCTCCAGTCCTCGGGCAGCCCGGGCTCCGAACGCCGCTCCGCCGCTTTCCAGTAATCCCGGCACAAATTCGTCGCCACCCGGTAGAGCCACGGGCGAACCCGCTCCGGCACTCGTCCCCGTTGTACCTCCCGGACGAACCGAAAGAACGTCTCCTGCACCAGATCCTCCGCCGGCTCCGTTCTTCCCAGAAGGCGCTGGATATAAGCGTGAATCGGGCGATGGTATCGATAAACCAGGGCTTCAAAGGATCCGGTATGACCCTCTGCAAAAGCCCGGGCCAACGCTTCGTCACTTTCCATCCCAGCACCTCCAAGCCGCCCCCGAACTCGCTCGCAAAGGGACAAAAAAAGAAGCTCCACCCGCACCGTCGTCGGCCAAAGGAGCCTCAGCCATCCCCGTCGATGTCCTCTTCTTTCGACGGACCGTCCGTACCTTAGGACGAAGATGAGGGGTCAATCGTTATATCGGCAGTACGCGACAGTGGCTCCGGCCCCTTGAGCCCTCCGGTTCCGGCCCTCTCCGGCCCATTGTCAACGAGAAATAGCCTCGGTCGAAGGCGCGGCGCCCTTCGGGGGGCGCACGGCACCCTTTCGGGAACCCAGGTACACGCCCGCCACCACCAGCAAAAGCCCCGCCACCTCCGGGATCCCGATGTGTTCATGAAGAAAGATTCCGCCAAAGATCACCCCGGCGGCGGGGGTCGTGTTGAGGAAGATACTGGTTCGAGTCGCGCCAATCCGCTGGATCCCGACATTCCAAAACATCGTCCCCAGAGCCGTCGCTCCCCACCCTGACAGGATCATCACGATCCAAGGCCAAACATCCAGGGGCCACCCCGCAGCTTCGCCCCACACCCCCGTTCCCGTCGCAGTCCCCAAAAGCAACGCCGAGGCAAACAAGTGGGAGAACGTGGTGATTTCCATGGCCCCCGCCCGAGGGCCAATCCACCGGATCACCAGTCCCCCGGCCACGTAAACGAGCATGGCCACGAAAACCAAGGCCTCCCCCCGGAGCGCCTCGGGACCCGCTATCCACGTCTCTCCACCCCGGAGTACCGCCAGGGATACTCCACCGAAGCCCAACAACACCCCCATCGCCTGGCGCCATCCAAAGGACTCCCCGAACAACCAGTGAGCAGAAACACTGGTAATGAGCGGATTCATGGCCAAAATGATCGATGCCACCCCCGCCGACGCCCACCGCACCCCGGTGGCCAAACACAACTGATGAAGATAAATACTGAGGAACCCGGCGGCAAAAATCCCGACCCACGCCTTCCTGTCCTTGGGCCACCCCGCCCCGCCACTCCAGCGCCATCGCCACAATACGAGAAGGAGAACGGCGGCCATCGTGATCCGCAATGCCACCAGCACCACGGGAGAAAACATCCCCGTCAGGTATTTCACCATCACCACGTTAATCCCCCACGTGGCCGCCACGGCCCACAAGGACCATAACGTCCCCCGCTCCCCCTGCATTCCCGGTCGCCTCTTTTCTATGGATAGATCATTAAAAAAAGATACTTCCGTATTGTAGCCGCCTTGCCGGGCCACAGCAAGGGGGAGCCGGGTCTCCCGACAGATTTAGCCTTGCTGGACCCTTTCATACTTTTCCAGCCATTGCCGTAAGATGCCGACCATATGATCGCGATACTGCTTCGGCTCAAGGATCTCAGCGTCCGGGCCGTAGGTCCACAACCAGCGCAAAAATTCGCTCGCCCCGTTCACGACGACTTGAAACCAGAGTGATCCGTCTGGAAGTTCGCGGATCTGGGGGCGGAGGAACAACTCTTCCTCCTTGACATAACGCGCCACCTTGGGGGAGAATTTCACGACAAACCGGATAAGAGAAGCCCCCCGCTCAATCGACCAGGTATATTTCATATATTCATTTAAATCAAAAGGCCTTTTTTCATACTCGCCATCCAAGACCCGAAGCTCGTGAAACCGACTGACCCGGAAAGTGCGAAATTCCTTGCGGGTGTGACAATAGCCGATCACATAAAACCGGTGTTCCCGGGGGATGAGGTAATAAGGATCGATCCGGCGCCAACCGGTTTGGTCCCGGCTCTGGGAATGATACAGGGCTTTCACCGGTCGCCGGTGTATCACCGCCTGGAGCAATTCGGGAAAAACGTTGGGCGTTTCTGGCGCCCAGGCCGGGTTCCCCAACCGCACCACATCCCCGACGCGCTCCAGGAATCCCTGGTTGACCTTCTTTTCCTTGGCGTGAGCGGCCATGACTTTCTGATACGCTGTTTTCCACCCCGGCGGCAACGGCCTGTGGGCGGTTTCCACCCAGGCGGCCACCGCCTGGAGCCCGGCGATTTCCTCTTCGGTAAGATCCAGGGGATACAGGGCGAACTGTCCCACAAAGCGATAACCTTCACCGCGGCGCCCCTTCGAAATCGTCGTAATCTGGGCAAGCCGATCGATGTCCCGGTAGATCGTCCGCTCGGTGACCTCGCATTCTGCGGCGAGTCGCTTGGCCCGAATCCCCGGGTATGCCTGAATCAGCGTGATGAGTTTGAGTAAGCGGTACAGCTGATTATCCATGGCAACCCCCGCGTTTTCTTTTATTATAAAGGAACGTGAAGGGACAACAAAAGCCCCCAGGAACTTCTCCCGGGGGCCACCCGACGCCAGAATCGGATCAACCGCGCTTGACAGTGTCAGCGGCAACTGTAGCTTCCTTCGTGCCGGACCATTCTTCGGCATCCGGTTCAAACACATGGCCCTCAAAATACGGACTGTGGTATTTGAATTTGGCCACCAACAAAGGAATGATTCCGACGAGGATCAGCCCCAGCCCGATGGCCGTCTCTTGGAACGAGAGCGTAAATACATTCATGACGAAAATGGCGAGCAACACCAACCCGCCCACCAAAGGCCAGGCCAGCCGGAAGATCCCGGCGGTGAAAGATTCGGCAAAAGATTTTCGGTAATGCCAAGCACAGCTGATACCGGTGAGCCCGTAGTAAAAGGCGATCTGAAGCCCGATGGCGCTGATCGCGCTGGTCATAAGATCGCTCACGCTGGCAGACAGGTTAGAAACCACGAATAGAATGATGCCGAGAACGCCGATGACGATGTTGCTGAGCACCGGTGTCTGCCAATTCGCGTGAAGCACGGCAAACCGCGGATGGACCGTCTTGTCCCGGCCCATGGCGAACAAAGTCCGGGTCGCCTGGATGAGCGTGGTCTCCAGGGTGGCCACAGTACTGATCATGACCGCAATCAGGGCGATGTACGACCAGGGCTTGGGAAGGATCGTCTCCCCGAGAAGAGGAATAATATTCGCCGCTTCATCCGCCAAAGGCTTGTCTCCGAGGTTGAGCTGGATGACCACCTGCAACAGGATAAACAGGGCGACGATGATCAATGTCCCGAGCACCCCGCCGAGGCCGGGAGCCACTCGCTTTGCCCGGGTTTCCTCCGTCAGGTTCAAGCTGACGTCCCATCCCCAAAAATAAAAACAGGTGATTAACAGTCCCCCCAAAAACGTCGAGAGATTTCCGTAGCCGCCGAGGGAAAACCAGCTCCAGGAGAAGGGGTGGGCCACCTGATGGGAAGCGTGGATCAGCCCTCCCACGGCCAGGACGATGAGGCCAATCACTTCAATACTGGTCAGAATCCGCTGAACCACGTTGGTAATGTGAATTCCTACCATGACCAAGGCGTTCATCACCAGAAACCAGAACGCCGAAACCACGGTCACCCAGACCACGCTGTCTGTTTTATCCGGGCTTAACAACTCTAGAGTCGCCGTCCCCGCCGGAATCGCCCCAGCCATCATGAACAAGACCGCGCTGACCAACAAGCTCCATCCGCTCAGGAACCCGAGCCACGGGTGGAGAATGCGTCCCACCCACACGTAACTCGCCCCGGAGTTGGGCATCGCTTGGTTGAGGTACAAAAACGCCAGGGCGATCCCAAACATAGGGATTGCGCCGTACAGAATGGCGCCGGGTGCCAGCAATCCCACCGCCGCCACCAAAGCCACTGTCGACGCCGACAAACTGTAGGCGGGCGCCGACCCCGCCACGGCAATTAATACGGAATCGAATCGATTCAGGACATTGTGTTTGAGTTGTCCAGGTTCCAAATGTTCTTCAGGCATTCATCTATCCCGCCCTTTCCCCCGCACATGTTGCTTCGCTGATGTCGAAATCCCTAGTTTTCGGGTCAGTTTTTATCACAGAAGACGTCGCTCTCCCCTCCCAATATGATAGATTTTCTAACTATATCATGACGCCAGTGCAAAGGGAATAAGCAAAAATGATGCCAATAACACCCGGGCCAGAACCGGGCACTTTCCGTCCTTCCGGCTACGGGTGTCATGCATTTGAACATGAGTTATTCATCAATGAATAAGTCCTCGATATTCTGGGCCGAGAGCTGAGTGCACCCGGGATGGCGGGCAGGGGCTCCATGCCTTAACATATCGGCGACAGACGTTTCGCCCAAAATCCGATCATATTGGCGTTGGGCTTGTGATCGCGATCTTCTTAGAATTGACCCTGAGCGAGGTGCCACGCATCTATGGGTAATGGGTCAGGTGTGGTCTCCATCGGGCAGGAGGCCAAAAAATAGCCAGGGCCCGTGAAACCCGGACCCCGGCTCGTTCATCAGAGAGCCTTAATCCTCCATCGTGGATAGATCCCCGGTCGGCAGGCCCAATTCCCACGCCTTCAAAACCCGACGCATGATTTTGCCACTGCGAGTTTTGGGCAGTTTGTCCCGGAATTCAATCTCCCGGGGCATGGCGTGAGCCGCCAGGCCGTTGCGCACGAACTGCTGGATCTCTTGTTTGAGTTCCTCCGTGGGCGCGTAGCCCTGCCGCAAGGAAATAAAGGCTTTGATGATCTCCCCTCGGACCGGATCGGGTTTGCCGATCACCCCGGCCTCGGCTACGGCCGGGTGTTCCACCAATTTGCTTTCCACTTCAAAGGGGCCAACCCTCTCCCCGGAGGTATTGATGACATCGTCCACCCGGCCCTGGAACCAGAAGTATCCGTCTTCGTCCCGATAGGCGGAATCCCCGCTGATATACCAACCCTCGAAAGGAAAATACTGCTTGTACTTCTCTTCATTATTCCAGATGGCCCGCATCATGCCCGGCCACCCGGCGCGAATGGCCAAGTTCCCCAGCTGGTTTGGACCGAGAACCCGGCCTTGATCGTCCAAAATGGCCGCCTCGATCCCCGGCAGGGGCCGACCCATGGAACCGGGCTTGATCGGCAGAGCTGGGTAGTTCGTGATCATCGTGCAACCCGTTTCCGTCATCCACCAGTTGTCGTGGATGCGATTTCCCAGGGCGCGCAGTCCCCAGCGAAATACTTCCGGATTTAACGGCTCCCCGGCACTGAGAACGTGCCGGAGCGATGACAAGTTATAGCGTTTTGGCAACTCATCGCCGCCGGCCATCAACATGCGGAATGCCGTGGGGGCACTGAACCAGACCGTGACGCCGAATTTTTCGACAGTCTCGTACCAACCCTCCTGTTGGAATCGCCCGCCCCGAATGACCACCGGGACACCGTGAAGCCAAGGCGCGAACAGACCAGCGGACGTTCCGGTGATCCACCCCGGGTCCGCGGTACACCAATAAATATCGTCGGGGCGCAGATCCAAAACCCACCGCCCAACCCGGTACTGGTGAATCATCAGGTTGTGCACATGGACGACCCCTTTGGGTTTACCGGTGGATCCGGACGTATAATGAAGAAGCATGGGCGACTCCCGATCCACCCATTCTACAGGCGAGTCGGCGGAGGCTTCCTTCATGAGTTCGGTATAGGACCATTCTCCCGCCTCAGCATCCGACGCCTCTGCCCCCACCAGGATCACGTGGCGCAGCTCGGGAAGCCGTTCCCTCGGGATGCGGGGGCGCAAGGTCGGCGTCGTCACCACCGCAACAGCACCGCTGTCTGCCAGCCGGTCCTGTACCGCTGTCTCCATGAACGCTTCGAATAGCGGCCCGGCCACCGCTCCGATGCGGATAATTCCGAGTAGTGCAACAGCCAGTTCTGGACCCTTGGGCATGAACAAAAACACCCGGTCTCCCCGACCGATCCCAAGTCGCCGCAGTGCATCCCCGAATTGGGCCGCATCATCCCGCAACCGGCGAAAACTCCAGGTTTCATCCCGGACCCCATCGTAATATAAAATCGCCGGCGCATCGCCGCGTCCCTCTTCTACGTGCCTGTCCACCGCCTCAAACGCGGCATTGACCCGGCCAGTCTTCCACCAAGTGAACTGTTTCGCTTCTTCGTCCCATGACACCTGCCGGGCGGCCTCGTAATCTTGGAGTTGCCCGTCCGGTCGCCCGGGTACTGCATTCGTCAAATCCATCTGTCGACCCCCAATTCTGTATATTTTGTATTCATATAGAAAATAGCTCCATCAACAAACATTTTACGACGCCGCCCGAAAAAATCCTTCCGGAACCCGTGTTTGTTCGATAACAAAAGTGTTCCAAAACGGTTTACGTCCGCTTTATCTTTCCAACCCACCCCATGACAAAAGCGGCGGGGAAACTCCCGCCCGCTGGGATCTATTCATTACGCTGCCAAAACCTTCAGCATTTCTGCCACCAAAGCCGTCCGCAACGGAACCTGGTCGATCCGAGCCGTTTCGGGCGTCTCTTCATTGTACAAAGGCTTTGTAGCGACGGTGCACTCCCCGTATCCCACGTGATCCCCGGCGTGCAACTCGACGATGACAAAGTCCCGGTCGACCTGAGTCCCAAAGCTGGTTTGAAACGGAAATTTCAACGCCATTCGCATCTTTCGCAACACGATTTTCTCCGGTTTCATGTTGATCTCCTTCCTTTGCAGCCACATTCCCCTGAATGAGGTCTCACTCCACCATGATGCCATATCCGGAATACAGCTCTTCCAAACGCTGCATCCGCAACCGCACCCGCTCCGGGTCCCGGTCCCCCACGCCAGCCACCAACAGGTTGAGCAGGCTCATGACGCCGGCGGGGGATAGAGTGCCCGCTTCGTAGTTCGCCTCCACCGCCAGGACGATATCGGCTAAACGGCCGAGAGGAGACCAGCGTTTATCCGTGATCGCGATGATCGACGACCCTTGCTCCTTCAATCGACCGACCAGACGGAGGGTTTCGGCTGCATAACGGGGGAATGAAATGCCCACGACTGCCGACCGCTCGGTAAGGCTCAGCATTCCCGCCAGGTTGCCGCCATCGGACGGAATTAACGAAACCCCTTCTCTCATCATGCCAAGGGTATAAAAAAACCACTGGGCCGCCGCGTAGGAACCCCGGAATCCCACCACGAGCACCTGGTCGGCCTCAATGATCCGACCCACAGCCCGGTCCACATCCTCCCTGACGAGGGTTTCTCGCAGCCCCTGGATCACTGCGGCGTCCCGGGCCAACACATGGTCTAGCGGATTCGTGTCAGCCTGGACAGTTTGCCCCGGAGCCCGGGATCGCCCCCCCTTCAACACTTGTTGCCTCAGGTGCCGCTGCACCTCCGAGAAACTGTTGTACCCCAACGCGTAGGCCAGGCGCACCACAGTGGCCTCACTGACCCCCGCCCCCCGGGCGATTTGTACCGCCGTTTCATACGAGGCCTTTTCCATGTTTTGGAGCAAATATTCCGCCACTTTTTGTTGAGCGGGCGAAAGCTTGTCGTAGGACATTTGACGAAGTATTCAATCAACATTCCCTGGCCCACCACCACTGACATCAATGGCCCTCCGCGGAAGCCCTTGGCCCTATATTTCCGCGCCAAAATTTTTTCTCCCCGTTTCATGAGCACCGGGGTCTGTGATAGGATGGACATGACACGAGCGATGAACAGCCGATCGACCATGCCCTCTTCGGCTTCGCGCAGATGCTCCGGAACCCATGATCCGGCGGTTCACTGAATCTCCGCGCACGGCTGTGCCGAAGCTCTCCGGAGACACAACAACGCGGAATTCTTCCGGATCGAGGGAGTGACGAAGAGTTGGACACCCGTAAACAGCTTCGCCAGATCCTGAGCGTGACCGTCGCTTTTGCCGCCATGGGGATGAGCCAAGCGTTCGCTTATTCCTATACCCATCCGGCGATCACCAATGGGGAGCCCTTGGCCGCTGAGAACCCCGGCGTCCCGATTACCGTCGGGGGCGAGGTCGGCTCTTTGACACCAAAGATCACACACCACATTCGCTTGATCGATGTAAGTCCCGATCAATTCACGGTGGACGCGGTCCGCCGGAATCCCATCGGCACCGTATTTTACCACATCCACGATGAGAATCGTCCATTTCTCCTGTTTATCAACGGGATTTATGAAGATGCGTCGGTATTTACAGACGTATACCGCGAAGCCTATGCGGCGGGTTATAACGTGGCCACGGTGAAGTTGGACCCTGATGCGGATTTTATTGCCAATGGCCATTTGTTGGCGGGCCAACTCAGCGTTCTTCGCCAGCAAGTCCCGGGCATCGATGGCCGCTTGGTCCTCATCGGCCACAGCATGGGGGGCCTTGATGCGTACGTGGCCTTGGGCGACTACCGGCCGCTGAACGCCGCGGCTCTGATCAGCCTCGGCACCCCCTGGGGCGGGAGCCCTCTGGCAAACCTTTTGAACCGCGTGGTCCAGTTGCCCCCGGATTCGCCGATTCCCGCAACGTTATTCGGCGCGGCGGCGGACCGCAGCCTTACTCCGGCCAAGGTGCGGCAGGAAGTGACCGCTTTACATAGCGAGAACCCCGCCCTTCGCGCTCTCCGGGTGGTGTCTGTGGTGGGGAGCATCCCGTCAGCCGATACGATCAGCAGCCCTTTTCTCCGGGCGGGCTATGCCGCCTTGTCGGCTTTGGGATATCCCGCCAATGACGGCGCCGTGCCCACCCCGGCCCAACAATATCCCTTCGGCGGGACCACCATTCAGGTCAGCGCCGACCACAACGGCTACGTCCGTTGGAACCGCCTCCAACCGATTCTGGCAGATATCCTGCATCTGCCCGCTCCGGCAGGGCCTTCTGAAACGAATCAGCCGCCCGGCACCCTGACGACCATCGCCGCCCGGGAAGCCTCCCGGCCGAACGCGTCACCCCTGCGGCCTGCGGCCGATCCTTTACAGGACTTGTTGAACCGCCTGGCGATTTTTGAATATGACAACTCCGCCCTGCGGCGCTGAACGCTCTCGACAAAAAGATCGTTCCATGATATGGTGTACTCAACAATTGAATCGGTGAACTCTTATCCAGAGTGGCGGAGGGACTGGCCCGATGAAGCCCGGCAACCACCGGAATGTCCGGAGAGGTGCCAATTCCTGCAGGCCGCGTGAGCGGCCTGAGAGATGAGAGGAGTGCCGGAGGATCGGCTTTTGTTGACGACCCACTCCCCTCAGGAGTGGGTTTTGCCATTCTGGAACGGGTTTCCACCGGAATTACAGGAGGGTTAGGCATGCGCATTGACACGCGATGTTCCCAGGCGGGAACCCGCCGAGATCCCGTCACCGGAGCGATTTCTTTACCCATCCACCACGCCACCACGTACGCTCATCCCGGCCTCGGTTCTTCCACCGGTTTCGACTATACCCGAACCTCGAATCCGACCCGCCTGGCCTTGGAGGAAACGATCGCCGCCTTGCACGGGGGATGCCGGGGGTTTGCCTTCGCTTCCGGCATGGCGGCCATCGACGCCATCGGCCGCCTGTTTCGCCCAGGAGATCATCTCGTGCTCTCGGACGATCTATACGGCGGCACCTACCGTTTATTCGAACGGCTATTTCGCCCACTGGGTCTGGAAACCACCTATGTGAACACCTCCGACCTGCAGGCCGTGGCCAAGCAAATCCGCCCCCACACCCGGGCGCTGTTCGTCGAAACTCCGACCAATCCCACCCTCAAAATCGCCGACCTTCGGGGATTGGCACGGCTTGCCCACGAACGCGGAGCCTGGCTCATTGTCGACAACACCTTTATGACTCCGTACCTGCAACGGCCCCTGGAACTGGGGGCGGACATCGTGGTCGAGTCGGCCACCAAGTATCTCGGCGGACACAACGATGTCTTGGCCGGCACAATAGTCGTAAAGTCGGAGGCGTTGGCGGATTCCCTGGCTTTTATTCAAAATTCCATTGGCGCGGTGTTAGGTCCTCAGGACGCTTGGCTGCTGTTGCGGGGGATAAAAACTCTCCACGTGCGCATGGACCGGCATGAAGGCAATGCCCGAGCCCTGGCCGAGTGGCTGAAGGCACATCCTCGGGTATCCCGGGTGTATTACCCCGGACTCCCGGACCATCCCGGCCACGCCGTGCATCGGGCACAGGCCAGCGGGTGGGGTGGGATGATTGCTTTTGAAGTGGCGAACAACAAGTGGGTGTCCCCGATCCTCGCGCACCTGCGGGTGATCACCTTTGCAGAAAGCCTCGGCGGCACCGAATCGCTGATCACCTACCCGGCGGTCCAGACCCATGCCGACGTTCCCCCAGATGTACGACAGCGCCTCGGCGTCACGGACTCTCTTCTGAGGCTGTCTGTAGGCCTTGAACACGTCGAAGACCTGATCCAGGATTTGGACCAGGCCCTCGCGCTTGCGGCCAGCGCCCAGGTGGAGGAAAGTGCGCGCAAGGTGACGTGCTAACGCTGGTCCTCCTTGGAAGAAGGCGCCCATAGGGGGCATGCTGACACTCTTCCCGCGCGGAAGCGGCCCAGGGGCCGCCCCTTCCGAGGACCTATTCGGGCGAGTCGACGCCGATCCACCGCTCTCTTCGTTCCGCCAGGCCGGCCGCAACAACGACGCAAACCATCCCGATCCCCGCCCAAACCAACCGATTCGCCAAAAGTGAAGTATTTTGCGGCAGATACGGCGTGAACAAACTCACGCTTCCTAGGCCGGGCCCTTGAAGGCTTTGCCACAGCCAGAAACCGAAACCAGCCAGAAGGCCAATGTGCACCCGCTTGGCGGCCACCATCACCGCGATAGTGATCCCAATAGCCGCCAGATACCCCGGCACAGCCACGGCCAGCAGATCAATCTCCGACACCGGCGCCCCCGGCCCGACTCCCGCCCAAGGAATGGATACGTATGCAATCATCCCCGGGAATTTCCAAAGGTACACAAGGGTCCACATGGGATGAAACACGAGGACCACTCCGAGGGCCCAAACCCCCTTCCTCACTACCATCCCCGCCAAAGAGGCCGGATAGGCGGCGAACAATTCCATTTGGCTGCCGGACAGTTCCCGTTGGAACAATGTCCCACTCGCCATGATCGCCAGGAGCACGGATCCCATTTCATTATAGTAGAATACGTTCCTCGGCCTGTCCGCCACGATCAAGGACAGAAGCACCAACATCACATACCCCGCGATCACCGCCGCCATGGCCGATCGCAGGGACCGCCATTCCCGCAGCCACAGAGTCATGGCGTTCCCCTCCACGCTTCCTGCCATTGCTGCACGGAAATCGCCGGCAGATTCGCGTTAGGAGCAGTCGCCCCCCGGAACACCCGGTCATAGAACCCCTTCAACACTTGGCGCACCTTCTCGCTCTGCCCGGCAGCCAGGGCCTGATCGATGGGCTGCCGCACGACATCGTTCAACCCCCCCACAGCGGCAAGCGACTTCCCCGAGGGCAACCCAACCCCCTCTCGTAAAACGACGTACACCAACGCCCGGCCAATGTCCCGGGTCACGGAATCCCGCCCGGGCCCTTCCCCCGCCGGATCACTCCAGAATCCATGCTGGACGTCCGGAATTCCGTATAGCCAGGCCGACACCACCTCCGCCAACCGGTATTCGTCAAGGTTGTGATAATGGGTTTCTCCGGTAAGAAAACTGTCCCCGCTCAGCACTGCGGGCCACAAAGGAAGATCCCCCACCGCGCCCAAAGGTGGGACCGGAAGATAGACCACCCTGAGCACCCGGTCTGTCGGCGGGTTCAGCCAGGGCTGCACGTAGCTTCTCGCCAGGTCCAGCTCCGCCGCAAAGCGCCGTGCCTCCACGCTGTTCGAAGGGCTGCAAATGACTGATGTACCGCCTTGGGCCGCCTCAACCTGAATGATCGTGCCACCAAACAATGACACACCGTCCAGGTGGCCGCCCGAAAAAACCATCTCTCCTCCGGGCCCTGGGTGCCCAGCTACGTTGGCGAATACCGTCGCCTCAAAGCCCCGAAGCACCACCCGGAAGTCTGCGGGCTGCAACTCCAGATCGTTGGGGGAACCGAGTTGGATATAGCTCGGTTCCCGGATTTTCAGCGTCTCCTTCCCCGGGAGCGGATACCACCCTTGAGTGTAAGGCAGATAGACGTCGTTCCCCCGTACGAACGCCGCAAACCGCTCCCCTGGCGAGGTGAGCCAATCGTAGACTTTTCCGCTGTAGCGCACCCGCACCGTCACCGGCCCCGGTCCCTGGCCGAAGGCGGCGCGCGGAAGGCTGAAATGATCAACATCCCGGCTCACGGCGACCTCTTGGCCGTCAACCGTCACGCGGTCGATCTGAAATAAACGATTGAGGGTGAAGGTCACGGTTTGTCCTGGCCCCAGGTTCTGTGGCCGAAGGGTCAGGTTGGCGACGACAGTCAACCGGTCATCCACTGCCCGATCCACCGATATCGAGTAGGATTGCACGGGAAAGGAAGTGTGAACTGCCGTTGCCCCCTGCTCCTGCGGGGTCCACTGTTGGATCGTCCCTCGAGTGTCGTATCGGTCTTTCCACCACAAGCCATAGGGGACGTAAGCCACCCCCGACACCCCAAACAACACCGCAGCCGCCGCCAGCCCCATTTTCCGCCGGGTGGAGGGCCAGCGGTGGGCCAGCCGCACCATCGCGGAAACCACCAACCAGAGCGCGAACACCGCCACAAACACCCGGGATAGGGCGATTTCCCGGGAAATCAGTGGATATCCCCAGGCCTCGTAACCGACGATGTAGTCGTTGCCAAACCACTGGTTGAGATGAAAGGTCTTGAGAAAATACCAATCTTTTGTCCCGATAACGATTTTCTCCAAGAAAAATGTCCCGAAGACCCAGGCGCAAAATCCGATCAAGTAAACCAGCCGCCCCGGGATAACCACTGCCAGGAACATGGCCAGGGCCAAGGTCACCATGTACGACCACTCGTCCTGGATTGCGAAAAAACCGAGGTGACGGGACACAATGTCCCAGGGCAACTCCCGCACCCGGCCGAAATAAGCGAACACCACAGCAACCAAGATTGTGAACAGGCTGAGGTACAGTAGACCCGCCAGGTATTTGGCCCCGATCAGGCCGGCCCGGGAAACGGGCAAAGCCCCGAGCCACTCATAACTCGGCCGCATCACGTCCCGCCGCATGAGCCAGATGCCGAGCCACATCGCCAGCCCCAGGCTAAGGGTTTGCCATATTTCGTGAAACCCGTACACCGCCCGGTAAATATCCTCGGAAGAGGGAGGGCCCAACCGGGACAGGATGAAGGCAAACCAGAGACCGTAGCCCAGGGCGATCGAGAGTAGAACCGGGTTTGTCCACAACAGCCGGCTCTCGATTCTCCACGTCCTCAGCCAGGACTTCATCGGCGATCCCCTCCCCTGCGGCTGAGAAGAGCCAAGTACCCGTCTTCCAAGGTGGGCTCCACCGTCCTCGCTCCAGAGAGCGGAGGCTCGTCGGCAATCACCCTGCACACCACCTCGTTGCCCTCCTGGCGGGTGGAGATCAGCTGCCACCGGGCCAACTCCGGCAGCCGCTCTTCCCCCACCCGGACCTCCCAGACCTTCCCCTCGGCAAAAGCCTGCAGGTCCCCAAGACCGCCGGCCAACACCAACCTCCCCTGATCGAGCACGCCCACCCGGCGGCAGGAACTTTCGATGTCTCCGACAATGTGGGTGGACAGGATCACCGTCTTGTGCAGCGCCAAGGTGGCCAGCAGATTCCGGAACCGCACCCGCTCTTCGGGATCCAGCCCCGCCGTGGGTTCGTCCACAATCAACACTTGGGGATCGCCGAGGAGAGCTTGGGCAATGCCCAGCCTCTGGCGCATCCCGCCGGAGTAGGTCTTCACTTTGTCCGACACCCGATCGGCGAGGTGAACCTGCTCCACAACTTCCACCACCTGTTCCCGGCGCTTGCGGGCGTCTGTCCACCCTTTCAGGACCGCGACGTAATCCAGGAATTCCCAGGCGGTCATTTGCGGGTAGATCTGAAAAAACTGAGGAAGATAGCCGATTCGTTTCCGGATTTCGTCCGGATTTTGCCGTAGTGAAATCCCGCCGATCCGCACTTCTCCGGACGTGGGCCGAAGCAGGGTCGCCAGGATGCGCATCAGCGTGGTCTTGCCGGCACCGTTTGGGCCGAGCAACCCGAACATGCCGGTCTCCACGGTTAACTCCAAATCCCGGAGCGCCCAGTGGCGTCGGTAGCGTTTGCACAGCCCTCGAATCTCGATCACGGGGATCTCCTCCATCTGTCGTTTGGCGGGCCCGCCAACCCTATGACGAAGCCGGGGGACAGATGGTTATCGCGCCCTCATGAAGCGGATGATCGCACACGTCGGGCACCGAAGGCGACTGGCGTTAAAAAAGCCCCCGACGACGCTCGTCGAGGGCCCGGGCAGAGTGGGCCGGCGTATCTCAGCCTCACTCGCTCACCTTTACAGTCTTTCGCCGCACCTTCCGGCCTCACATGGAGGCCCGCTTTTTCTGCCGTGCGGCCACGTTCACAGGGATCTCTCCTTTGTGATCAGGTTTCGCTCCCGCGGTCGGTCAAAATCCGGTGATGTCCACGACTTTGAATTGCTTAACATTGTCCTCAAAGACGGGCGCACGGAACTTCCATGTGGCCCCGGGCTCCAGGTTGTTGGCGTTCGCCAGGGTGCTGCCCACCTGATTGCCGTCCCCGTCGTAAAGGTTGATCTCTACTTGGACATACCCGTATTTGCGATTGGAGTTGTTCTTGACAGTGCCGGCAGCGTATTGGACGTACCCATCTCCTTCCTGGTGCACCTCCACGACCTCCAGCTCCGGTTTGGGCTTCTCCGGCTTCGGCGCCGGGGCCGGCGGCGTCGCCGGAGCAGGCGCAGAGTTAGACGGCGGAGCGGGCGCGGGATTTGACGCCGGGGCCGACGAACCCGAAGGGGCTGGAGTACCCCCGGTCGGCGCCGTCGACGATCCGCCTCCGAAAGCAGCACCAACAACGATCGCCACAAGGGAGGCTCCCGCCGTCCATCCCACAGTTTTCCATCCCACCAGCTTGAACACGGCGACGATGGCCAGGACAATGGCAACAGCGAGACCGATGAGACCGATGATGACGAGAAAGACCATGTTCCATCCTCCCCCTTATTGGTTTTGGTTCCGTTCTGTCTTAAGAATAAAGGGGGGATAGTGACAGTATGGCTGTCATCGAACATGTGATTTTGTACAGGAAATTTTTTCAGGAATGGTTAGGAAAGCAATGAGTCAATAAAGAGGAGCGGCGCAACCGTCTGAGACGGAAGACACCGCCAGAGAAAAGGAGCAGTACAAAACGTGCGGCCGGCCGAGATCACCCGTCCATCATACGGCCCGTCACTGATGTTCCGTTGTCTCTGCCTGCCTTTCACCCGATAAGTCAACCACAGGGGCAATCGCCTCAGCGAGAATCCGCTGAATATCGTCCATGACTACAGATAATCTCGACTCCGCCTCTAAATACGCCCGAACGACGGAGTGCAACATAGCCACCTCCTGGAGCTTGCGCAACTGCTCCTGCTCTTCGGTGGTTACCGTTTGCCCGCCCATCGCCTTGAGTTGAAGTTCTACCGTACGGCGGCGAATATCATGGGCCATCCGCCAAGCTTCCGGATCAGCCTCCAGTCGTTTCTTGGCCTCTTTGAGGTTCCGATACCATTCACTCTCCCGCAGCGCCCTCGCAAGCCCATGTGCGTAATCGTACGGATTCACGAACAGGTACCTCCCTTGCAGTCAGCTGAAAACGGTCTATTTGAGCGATCCCCCCTCGATGATACAATGAAACGCCACCGCACTGAACCCTCTCCTGGCTGAGCCTTCGCGCAGATCCAAAGCCTCAAGACGTTGTTTCGCCATCGCGCAATCCTTTTGGCCCGAGATTTCTCCCCAGCGATACACAACTCGCACTGATGTGTTTCAGCTTGAGAGCCGCACCCGCAACAGGCGCAGGGAGTTGGCGGTAACCAAAAGGGTGGCGCCCATGTCGCCGACGATGGCGAGCCACAAGGTGAGCCAGCCGGGGAATGCGAGGAGTAAAGCCGCAGTCTTCATGAAAAGGGCGATGAAAATATTTTGTTGAATGATCCGCAAGGTGACTCGACCCAAGTGGACGGCGAAGGGAACTTTCGACAGATCGTCGTTCATCAAAGCGACATCTGCGGCCTCCAGTGCGAGATCGGTCCCCGAAGTCCCCATGGCGATTCCGGTGGTGGCAGCAGCCAGGGCCGGGGCGTCATTGACCCCGTCGCCCACCATCCCCACCCGACCGTACCATTGCCTTAGTTCGGAAACGGCTCGGACCTTGTCCTCGGGAAGCAACCCTGCTCGCACCTCGTCCACACCCACGGTCCGGCCGATCGCCCGGGCAGTCGCCTGATTGTCGCCGGTTAACAGAACCGTGGGCCCGATTCCGGCCATTTTGAGGTTCGCGACCACCTCCCGGGCCGAAGGCCGCACCCGGTCGGCCAGGGCAATCAAGGCGGTCACGGTGTCCCTTCGCCCGAGAAGCACCAGCGTTTTCCCCTCCTCCTGAAACCCCCGAATTCGATGGTCCACGGCCGCCAGGTCCACCCCGCGCTCCTTGAACCAAGGGGGACTACCGATCCAATACTCCGCGCCACCCACCGTCCCTCGCGCCCCCCGTCCGGGAAAGCTCTCAAAATCCTCCACTTCCCCGGGAGTGAGGCCGCGGTCTGCGGCTGCGCGCAGGATCGCCCCGGCCAACGGATGCTCCGAATAGCGCTCGATCCCCGCCGCCACCCGGAGGATGTCTTCTTCAGTAATATTTTGGAGTCCGACCACGTCCGTGACCACCGGCTCGCCCAGGGTCAATGTACCCGTCTTGTCAAAGGCCATCGCCCGGAGACGGCCGATATTTTCCAAATGAATACCACCCTTGATCAGCACCCCGTTTCGGGCCGCCACGCCCATCGCCGTCACCACCGCCAGCGGGGTCGAAACCACCAGGGCACAGGGACAGGCCACCATGAGCAGGGCCAACGCTTCATAGATAGACGGCTGCCAAGCCGCACCCCAGACGAGAGGCGGAATGAGGGCCATGCCCACCGCCAGAACCGTAACCGCCGGTGTGTAAATTCTGGCGAAGCGGTTGACAAACTCCTGGGTCGGGGCCCGCTCGGCCTCGGCTTTTTCCACCAGGGCAATGACCCTCGCCAGGGTGCTGTCCTCAGCCCGGGTGGTCACTTCGACCTCGATGGCGCCCGAATGGTTCAGTGACCCGGCAAACACCTGATCGCCAGCTTCTTTGGCCAAGGGGAGCGACTCGCCGGTAATGGCCGCCTCGTTCACCTCGCTGCGCCCCCGGATCACCCTTCCGTCCAGGGCAATTTTTTCCCCTGGCCGCACGATCATCACGTCACCGATCCGGATGGCCTCGACGGGCAAAATCATTTCCTTTCCCTCCCGCCGAACCATCGCCCGGGTGGGAGCCATCTCCGCCAGGGAGCGGATCGAGCGGCGGGCCCGGTCCATGGCGTGGTTCTCCAAGACTTCACTGACCCCGAACAGGAAAGCAACGGTGGCGGCCTCACTCCAGTACCCGATGGCCATGGCGCCGGCCACGGACACGGTCATCAGGGCATTCATGTGAAAATCCAGCTGGAAAATGCCCGGAATCCCCGTTTTGAAGGTCCCCCAGCCTCCCAGGAGAACTGCAGCGGCATAGACGGCCGTCGAGGTAACGGGTGCCGCCCCGCTCCCCTGCAGGACATGGGCTGCCACGATAAGGAGCAAAGCCATCGCCGCCCGCCCCACCCGGGGCTCGGCCCACCAGGGAGCCCGTCCCGCGCCGAGGTCGCCCCGCCCGCAAACCTCCGGGGCGGCGGCGTCTGCCCCGGCGACCACCTTGATGTTGTCAAAGGCCCCCAGGCGCTCCAGTTCATCGACACTCAGTGGTTGCCCGACCACGATCAATTGGGAGGATCCGAAGAGCACCCGGGCATCCAGCACCCCGGGTGCTCGTTTGACTTTGTCTTCAAATTTCGCGGCACAATCGGCGCAGCTCACATTCGCCAGCCGATACACATGCTCCGGGGGCCGGACCGGATCCGGGCTATTCCCGGATTGGCCAGGTTTCTCCGCGACCCCGGGGGCTCGATCCTGCAGGCGGTCATTCGGCACAGCCACCCGACTCCCCCCTTCCATATAGCCGCAGCACTTCTTGAAGGAGGTGGCGGACATGGGGACTTTGCAGGCGGTAAAAAACCATTTTGCCCTCCCGACGACTGGCGGCAAGGCCCATATGTGAGAGCAACCGCAGATGATGGGACGCATTGGCGTTGGTGATCCCAAGGATGGTGGCCACGTCGCACACGCACAACTCATCTTCCCGACAGAGGGCATAGACGATTTTTAAGCGGGTATCATCCGCCAACACTTTGAACAGATCGGCCATGCCTTCGGTCACGTGCAGCTCTCGCCGGCGCCGCTGCACCTTTTCCGGGTCATACCCGAACACTTCGCAACTCCCCTGGCCCCCGGCCGGGCGCCACAAGGGAACCTCGCCTCGAGACTTAACCCTCTCAGACGCAGAATCGCCCTCGACCACGATCCTTACCCCTCCGCTCCATAATATGTTCAAGCATACGTTTAATTGTTAATATAGGCATCGCGGGAAAATTGTCAAGACGCGTCAAAGGGGTGCAACATGGGGGCCCCGCGGCGGAAAAACAGGGCAGCTTTGGGAGACCACCCCTCTTTACGTGCAACTTCGCGAAGATTTTACGCAAACCTGACGGAAACGATAACGGTGGGTCACGGGGGATTTATATTGTCGTGCGATGATCATCAGTGAGAAAACAATGAGAATCGGACAAGCGGACGGCTTACAGGCGGAGTCGAGGAGAAAGCCTGGCACAGGACAACCACCGCACAGGGATTGTCGTGTGCCCATTTTTATGTCAAGGAGGCGGAAAACGTGTTAGGAGAGGAGGCGGTGATATACGATCGGCCGGGAGGACGGCTTCGGTTCCGGGATTCGATTATTTTGTCGATCCACGAAGAGTCGTTGTTCGAAACGGCGTTGGCCACGCCGGTGGAGGACGTCTTCCTGCTCATTGGAGATGTGTGTACCCTGCCGAAATACATGGAACGGTTACGGCGGTACGGCAAGAGGGTTTTCCTGCACATGGACATGATGAAAGGTCTGTCGCCGGATAAAGCGGCCCTGCGATACGTGGCGGAGACGCTTCGCCCGGCGGGGATCGTTTCGACAAAGAGCCAGGTGGTCCGGGCGGCAAAAAGTCTGGGTCTCGCAGCGGTGCAACGGCTGTTTCTCATCGATCGGCCGGCCCTGGAGTTGGGGCTGCGCACCCTGGC
The DNA here is from genome assembly GCF_023512215.1 of Kyrpidia sp. Classification (NCBI taxonomy): domain Bacteria; kingdom Bacillati; phylum Bacillota; class Bacilli; order Caryophanales; family Alicyclobacillaceae; genus Kyrpidia; species Kyrpidia sp. The sequence continues at coordinate 113,796 of NZ_JAILZZ010000004.1, forward strand.
GGAGAATCGCCCGGACGCCGTGGAGATCATGCCCGGCCTGATGCCACGGGTCATCCGAGAAGTGGTGGATCGGGTGTCCATTCCGGTGATCGCCGGAGGGCTGATCCAGGCACCGGATGAGGTGGGACAGGCTCTGGCGGCGGGAGCCCGTGCGGTTTCCCTGGGGCGGCCGGAGTTGTGGCGGTGGACGGAAGACCAGGTACGAACAATCCAACAAAAAGGAGCGGATCCGGAATGAAGCGGATGGGGATCGCGGCGGTGATTTTGGCAGCGGCCACCGCTCTGGCGGGGTGTGGTGGCACCAGCTCGGCCCCGGCCGGGGGCGGCGGTCAACCTGTGACCATCGAGTATTACCACGTGAATTCCGACAGCTTTGGCGGGCCGACAGTGCGGGAATTGGTCCAGAAATTCAACCAGACCCACAAGGACGTCCAGGTGGTGGACCGTTTTCAACCCGACATGTACGCCGGGCTCATGCAAAACCTCCAATCGGCCATTGCGGCAGGCAAACCCCCGGCGGTGTCCCAGATCAGCTACAGCCATTTGGACTATGCGGCGGGGAATTTTCCCCACGTCGCCATCGCGGACCTGTTCAAAAACGATCCGACGTTTTTGAGCGATTTTCCGAGCAATATTCTCGATTTGGGCAAGGTCAAAGGCAAAGTCGAGGGCATTCCCTACTCGATCAGCAATCCGGTGATTTATTACAACGCCGACCTGTTCAAGAAGGCCGGGCTCGACCCCGCCAATCCCCCGAAGACCTGGGATGAAGTCCGGACCATGGGGAAGACGGTCAAAGACAAGACCGGAGCCTGGGCGGTCTTTATCCGCAATGAGGATAACTGGTCGACCCAAGCGCTGATCGAATCCAACGGCGGTCACATCGTGAATCCGGACGGCACCCTGGGACTCACCGATCCCCCGGCGGTTCAGGCGATTCAGATGTGGGGCGACATGGTCAATAAAGACAAGATCATGCCCAATGTGACCTATCAAGAAGCCCAGCAGGCGTTTCTGTCGGGAAAATTGGCCATGTACATCGCCACGGTGGCGGAGTTGGCCAGCCTGAAGAAGCAGGCGACCTTCGATCTGCGCACGGCCCTTTACCCGACCTTCGGGGACAAACCCCGGAAAGTGCCGGCGGGCGGTAACGTGCTCATGGTGTTCGCCAAAGATCCCGCCCAGCAAAAGGCGGCCATGGAGTTTATCCAATTCCTCGAGTCTCCCGACAACCTGAAAACGTGGTCCCTGGGCACGGGCTACCTGCCCTCCCGGTTGGCGGCCGGGGGCCAGGACGTCACCCAGGCCCTGCTTCAAGCCCAGCCGCTGATGAAACCGGCGGTGGAACAGCTCAAAGAGGCGGTGCCGTGGAAAAATATCCCTGGTCCCAACAGCCTGCAGGGAGAAAAGATCCTTTTGGACGCCCGGATGAGTGTGTTGGCCGGCAAAAATGATGCCCAGTCAGCGTTGCAGTCGGCGAAAGATCGAATCACTCCGCTTCTGCCAAAGCCGTGAGGAGGTATGAAAGAGTGCACAACGTGGAACGACGGGAAGAAAACGGGAAAACTGACGAGCGGGAAAAGTGGTTCGTGTCCGCCCTGCCCTTGCTGGGCCAGGGGCTAACCGAGATTCTCCAGACCGCCCGGGAGTGGCAGTGGCCGGGGTTGGAGCTCGTCATGGACGGCGAGGTGTGGCAGCACCCGGGCGGGGCGATTCAGCATATTCGTAAGAGCCTGCCCGGAGAGAATCTGCCCATCACCCTCCACGCGCCGGTGTTCGAGATCAATTTGGCGAACCCCCTTTATCCGGAACAACGGCTCCTGGCCGAGCGCCAGTACGTGGGCGCCCTGGTCACGGCGGCGGAACTCGGCGCTGGCCACGTGGTGATTCATCCCGGGTACGGCTCCCGCACCTACGACCGGGATCTGGCCCAGTCTTTTGCCCGGGAACACTTGGCCCGGCTGTGCAAAATGGCCGAGCGCCTCGGCGTGCTCATGGTGGTGGAGAACGCCGGGGTGGGGCCCGCCGCTTTGTTCGACCAGAACGAGTTCGCGGCGTTGATCGAAGAATTTTATTCCCCTTATTGCGGGGCCATCGTCGACATCGGCCACGCCTTCGCCAACGGGTGGGACCTGCCCGGTTTGTTCGCCGCCCTGGGGGACCGGGTCCGGGCGGTGCACATCCACGACAACAGCGGATCGGCGGACGAGCACCTGCCCCTCGGTCACGGGCACCTGCCCTGGGCGGAGGTGGAGCGGGCGATCCGGGCCCTGCCCAGTCCCGTTCATCAGGTGATCGAATATCGAGAGGACACGGACCTTGAGGTGATCCGCTCCCACGTCGCTCGGCTCACGGGTAGGGAGCGGGCGAAGGCCGGGGGGATCTGACATGGAGCGGGTGTTGGCGGATACCCCCGTCGCATCCGAGTCCATCGAGTAGGAGGGGGCGGCTAGCCCCCGTCCTCTCACACCACCGGACATGCGGATCCGCATCCGGCGGTTCACCAAGCTTGACGGAGCCTTCGGTAACGTTCGGTTAAACTGATCAACCCTTGGGCCTGCCAGTAGGCGTTGCCCAGGGCTCTGTTCATCGGCCCATGGGCCATTCGCCACAGCCCTTTGCGGGCGTTCGCGAACTCGTGCACCACCCATTCCGGCAGTCCCAGCGCGCGCAGTTCACGGTATCGCGTCCGCACCCGTTTCCACTGTTTCCAGAGACACATCCGCAGCCTCCGCCGTATCCATCCTTCGATTTCCTCGAAGGTGCTCGGCGTATCCGCCAGGGCAAAGTATCCGATCCATCCACCCAGGTACGTATTCAGCCGTCGGATTCGTTCCTCCATGGCGATTGGTTGGTTCCTCGCCGTGAGGGCTCGGATCTTGGTCTTGACCCGGTCGATCGACTGCCTGGCCAGGCGAATCCGGATTTCCCCGGCTTTGGGTTTATACATGCTGAACCCCAGAAACTTGAGTTTCCACGGTCGGTCCACCGTGCTCTTCTGCTCGTTAAGCTTGAGTTTTAACCGCTCCTGCAGGAATTTCCGGACACTGGCCAAGACTCTCTCCCCCGCCCGTCTGCTTCGAACGTAGATGTTGGCATCATCTGCATACCGGACGAACTTGTGGCCCCTCTTTTCCAGTTCTTTATCCAGGTCATCCAGAAGGATATTCGCCAACAGTGGACGGGGCGGCCCGCCCTGTGGCGTCCCTTCCTCCCTTTCCATGACCACCCCGTTCACCATGATCCCTGCCTGGAGGTATCGGCGAATGACCTTGAGTACTCGTTTATCCGTGACCTTCCGGGCGACCCGGGCCATGAGGATGTCATGATTCACCCGGTCAAAGAACTTTTCCAGGTCCATGTCCACGGCCCATTCGTATCCTTCTTCCACATACTGCCTCGCCTTCTTGACCGCGTCGTGGGCCTTTCTCCCGGGACGGAACCCGTAGCTGGCCTCCGAAAATTGCGGATCAAAGATCGGTGTCAGCACTTGCAGGAGGGCCTGTTGGATCAGACGGTCCATCACGGTGGGGATCCCCAGCATCCGCTGGCCTCCCCCGGGTTTCGGGATTTCGACCCGGCGCACGGGCTGCGGTCGGTAGGTCCCCGCGAGCAGTTCTTCCCGGA
>NZ_JAILZZ010000040.1:0-32270 GCF_023512215.1 Kyrpidia sp.
TTCTTCTGTCCGGCGGATCATCTCCGGAGAGCCGGTGATAAATCTTCTCATACGCTGTTTGGTTGAGATTATATTTTTAAGCACGGGCATTTTCTTCACCTTCCATGGTTTAATTGTACCATAGAAGGAGTTACAAACAAACGTTTCCAAGGATTCAGGATTTGGCCGCCTTGACCCCCCATTAAAATGGGGAGGATGCGGCGGCCGGTTTCTCAAGGAACACGGAAAGGCCGAAAGATGAGAGAAAACGAAAGAAACACCGCAAAGATGGGCACGCTCCGCGCTGAGGATCACTCGTCTTGACTCGACTTTACTCCGTGCGGGCGATGACTGTAGATGGATTGAAATGGCTTCACATTGAGGGGGCTGCATTTCCAAGATCTATTGTACCGGTTCGCCGGGAGACGATCAACCGTTTGTCCCGGAACGCACAGAATGGCCACAATGTGCGGCGGCTCTGCGCCGACCGACACCCTCCCCGGAGAGGCACGAACAACCGGTTAAGAAAAACGGGCTCTAAAAAGGGCCCGGGAAAACTCCCGGGCCCGTGTGTGACCCCGCCCCATCCCGGCGGGCCAGTCCCCGAAGATCGGTCCGGCACTCCCGACTAGCTGCCGCTGTTGCCGCTCGTCGCCGGGGCGGGATCCACGGTGATTCCCAAGGAGGCCGTCGCCGTTTGCGGAGGATCGGAGCTGTCCGTCGCCTGCACCGTGAACGTCACGGTGTCCGCTGTGGTCGGCGTCCCGCTGATCGTCCCGTCGGTGGACAAGGTCAATCCATCAGGCAGCGACCCGTTCACCACAGTCCAGGTATACGGCGACGTCCCCCCGCTCGCATCGAGACTCGCCGCATAGTCGCTCCCCACCGTGCCGTTCGGCAGCGACTGCGTGTTGATGGACAGCGCCTGGGCGGCCGGATCCACCGTGATGCTGAGATCCGCCGTCGCGCTCTGCGGCGTGCCCGAACTGTCCGTCACCTGCACCGTGAACGTGCTCGTGCCCGCTGTGGTCGGTGTCCCGCTGATCGTCCCGTCGGTGGTCAGGGTAAGCCCATCGGGTAGACTGCCGCCGACGAGCGACCAACTGTAGGGCGCCATACCCCCGCTTGCCTGCAAGCTTGCCGAGTAGTCGCTCCCCACCGTGGCCGCGGCAAGCGAAGCCGTGATCACGGATAACGTCGAGGTTCCCCCGTTCCCCGACTGACCGGTCGCCGCCATCGCTTTATCCAGAGCCACCACCGCCTCCGCCCGGGTGATCAGACTCTCCGGGCGGAACGTCCCGTCGGGATAGCCGTTCATGATTTGCGCATCTGCAACGGCGCCGATCGCCCCTTTGCTCCAAGAGGGAATCGTCGACCCGTCGGTGAATTTGTCCGCAGCCGCGGGATCCGCCGTCAGCTTCTTCACCTGCATGATGATCGCCGCCGCCTCGGCCCGGGTAATGGGACTGTTCGGCCTCATCGTCCCGTCGTCATACCCGTTGATGTATCCGGCGGCCTTCGCTTCGGCCACCACATCGTAAAACCAGGCATGATTCGGAACGTCTATGTAGGCAATGTCCGACTTTGCCGTAAATCCGAAAGCACCGTTGACCAAAGCCATGAATTCAGCGCGGGAAATATTGTTGTCCGGTTTAAAGGTGCCGTCCGGGTACCCTTTGATCAATCCTTTATTCACCCAGTCCGCAATCTGGGGCTCCGCCCAGTGGCCGGAAATATCCGACGGAACCGCCGCGAAAGCCACGGTCGGCAACATAGCGACCAACATCGACACAATGGTGAACACAGAGAACATTGTTCGTCGCCCCAGGACCAAGACATTCACGCCGACAACCTCCTCTCTGCTCTTGAATCTTTGCTCGACCCATCTATGAAAACGGGAAGGAGGGGGGCACAGAGCCCCCGCCCTTCACCGGTGTAGGTTTCAGAATATCCACAGGGGGGCGAATCGCCGTTCAAACCCCGGGGGAGGTCAAAGATTCATGCGCAATCCACGTCGGCTTTGTTGCCTGTGACGCCGTCACATCGTCGACGAGGTTGTGGTACCGGCCGATGAACCGGAGTTCGAAGAAGCTGCGGGCGCCTGGGAATCCTCGCCGGAGCCTGCCGTTCCCTCCGCTTTGTTCCCATCCCACTTGTGCTCGACAAACTTCGTCAGCGCATCCTTCTCTTTGTTCATGAGCGCGTCGATCAATTGCGCCTCGCTCGTCCCTTTGCTCTGGGCCACGTCGGCAATGGACTTGCCGGTTTTAAGCTGCGCGAGCAAGTCTTGAGGCGTCATGCCGAGGATGGACGCGGCGTCGGCGATACCGCCTCGGGCAAATGAATGCCCTTTTTCCTCCAACGATCCGGCATGTTCGACGATGTTCTTCACGCGGGCGGACAAATTGGCTTTCATCTGGGCCGCTTTGTCCTGGGACAATTTACCGGACTGGACCTTCTGGTCGATGGACGCCGAGATCTTTTGCACGACGGCGTCGATGACCTGCTGCTCAGAGACGCCCTTGCTTTGCGCCACCTGGGCGATCGATTGGCCGCTCCGCAGATTCTGGGCCAGTTGTTGCGGCGTGACGCCAAGCACCTGCGCCGCGGTCGACAGAACACCTCCCCACGGCTGGTGATGCTCCGCCTGAGCCGGTTGGGTGCTGCCGGAAGCGGTCGTCGCCGTGTCTGCCGCGGCCACGGCGAAGGGTGCAGCCGCAGTGACGGCCGCCGCCCCGCCTCCGGCCACCGCCAACGCCAACGCACTGTAGAGAAGCGATTTTTTCATCGTTTTCTCCTCCTTGGATGCTTGGGGTTTTTGCAGGCCGGTATCCCGGCCACGTTTTCATTCTAGCCGGTGGATATGGACACCGGGTCAAGCAATTATGGATATGTTATGGAGATCGATGAAAATATTGGGCGCCCACGTCGGGATCGGTGCCGCCGGCGATACCCACCGGCGATACCCGTGGGCTGCCCCGCTCCCGTCGATCGTACATCCGCCGTCAACCGGCCCTTGCGGAACAAGCCGTCGCAGGATAGAATTTTCCACAAAGATGGACGAAGGGGACGGACAGATGGACCGAACAGCCTTGCTGGAAACAGTCAGGCGCATCGCTCTCGAGCATGTCCGCGGGACAGACGTCCGCGTGTATCTTTTTGGCTCTTGGGCCAGGGGAGAGGAGCGGCGGTCCTCGGACATCGATATCGGGCTGTGGAGTTCCCGGCCGCTGTCTCGGGAATGGATCGCTTCCCTCCGGGAGCGATTCGAAGAATCCACCGTCCCACGCCGAGTGGACGTGGTGGACCTCACCCGGGTGGATCCAGCCTTTGTGCAACGCGTACTGAAGGAGGGAATCCAGTGGAGCGAGTCAGAAATCGCCTCAAAACCGCCCTCCGGGCGCTGAACTCATTAGAGACCGTCCTGTCGGAGCCTGGGGATTCGCCTATTGTTCGGGATGCGGCCATCCAGCGTTTCGAGTACACTTTTGAAGCCGCGTGGAAGGCCGCGCAACTCTTTTTGGCCGTAGTGGAAGGGATGCCGCCCCGCGGTTAATCACTCAACTGCACAAACCTCAACATTTTGCCCAGCATCGCGGCAGCCTCGGCCCGGGACGAAACCTTTCCGGGCTCCAGTTTCCCGTCCGACCCGACCACGACTCCGGTCTGAACCGCCACCGCCACGTCGCCCTGGGCCCAGTTGCTCACCTCGCCGCCATCGGAAAACCGGGTGAGCACAGTGGTATCCGGGGACGGTAGATCCCCTTTCACCTGACGCATCGCCCGGGTGAGCACCGCGATCATTTGCTCCCGGGTCATGGGATCATCGGGAGCAAACCGCCCGCCCCCGACCCCGGACATCAGCCCCTCCTGGGCCACCACATCGATTTCGTGCCGGTTCCAGGCGTCGGCCGACACGTCGGCAAAATCCGCCGGTCTCGCTTGCACCGTCTCCAGTCCCAAGGCCCGGACCAACAACACCGCAAACTGCCCCCGGGTCACCGGCTGATCCGGCGCAAAATGCTGCCCATCCACGCCGCCGATCACGCCCGCGGCAGCCAGCCGCGCCACCTGGTCCTCCGCCCAGTGTCCCTTCATATCGACAAAGGATTTGGGATCGCGCACGGCCACATAAGTCCCGGGCGAAACCTGAGCCACAAGGGCCGCCTGCCCTTGGCCTGTGGTCACGAAACGCGCAGGAACCGGTGCCCAGACGCGGCGGGCGACGTCATACGTGAACACCCCCATCTCCTGCGGCCCTCCGGCATTTTGCCCGAGCGGGATCAGAGCCCGAAAATAAGCCTTCCCGGCGCTCACCGGCACAGCAGTGCCGTCTGCGCGGACTTCTCCGACGGAAAAGTCGACGGCATCTGCGACCGGTGTGCCGCCTGTCTGATCCGCCAGCCCCTGAACCGGCACACTTTCGTCCGGCCGGGCCACAGAGATCAAGATTTCTTTGTCACCCGAATCCGGTTTCACGGCCTTTACCGGCACCTGATACGCCCCGAGAGGAATTTGAAGGACGACAACCCCTGAATCACCCGTCTTGTCTGCCAACGCTTGCCACACCCCCACCGGGATGTGAACATCCACCGCCGGGGCGTCCGTCTGGACAGGCAGGACAAAGGTCGACACCCCCGCATCGGCACTGCGCACCCGGTCGGCGGTTTCATCCAGGACTTGAACGGAGAGGCGATCCCCCGACCGGCTCTCGGCCACCGTCTCCTGCCACACGAGGGGCCGGCCGGCAATCAGGGATCCCGCGTCCGGCAACGTCACCGAGCCGCCGCCCCCGGGCTGGGTGCCCGTAGAGGGATGAGGGTTCTGTCCGGGTTGCTGGCCTGGCTGTCCAGGTTGTCCGGTGCCCGGTTGCTGCCCGGATTGCTGACCCGGTTGCCCACTCCCCGATTGCTGCCCGGGCTGGCCACCGCCAGGCTGGCCACCTCCGCCACCCGGCTGTTGCCCACTCGGCGGCGCCGGTGGCTGCGGCGGCTCTGGCGGCGGCGGCGGCTCCGGAGGCAGCGAACTATACACGAAAAGCCCATCCGCCACCGGACGCTCATGCCCGTCACTCGGCGAATTCACCACAGACACCCCGCTGCTTCCCGGCAGGCGGGCCACCATGTCCACCGATCCACCCGAATCGAACCCAATGGCATCCGTGTAGCCCAGCGTCTGGAGATACGACGCCATCTCCGCCCGGGTGAGCCCAACACTCCGCCCGGGCTGCCGGCCATCCACCGCCACCATGGCCATCCGGCGCCCGTCCGCCGACAAACCCACCGCAATGATGGGATTGCGTCCACTGTCCCCGGGATTCGGCGCCTGGGGATCGGCATAGGCCTGCCCGCCCTTCAGCAAGATCGGCCCGCCGCCGATCACCGTCTGGTAACTCCGCCAATCCGGCGACGTGTACAACCCCACCTGGATCTTTTCCCCTGGGGCCATGTTCCCTTTCAACCAATCCCCCCACTGCTCATGCCCGATGAGCACCGCTTGTCCGGGCGGCACAGGAGGAACGGCCGAATCCTCCACCACTGAACTCACCGTATAGACCGTCGGATCGGCCGTTTTTGTCAAATACACCGCCACCCGGCGGGCGGCAGGATTGGGAGCCGGAAAAGAGTAGCCGAATTTATCATCGTATAGGTAAATCCCCTGGTCCCCCAGAAAACTGTTGAACGCTGCCAACGGTTGGCTCTGCCCTGATGGGGCCTCAGTCTTCTGCCCGCTCTTTTGCCAAGCTTCGGAATTGTCCCCGCCCGGCAGCACCATGACTTGCCCACTCCACTGGAACCGCACGATGGACGCCCGATTCTGCCCATCGATGGCCAGCGCCGCCCAGCCGATGGGACTCCGGTACAGTTGCCCATTCACTACCAGAATATTCAGTGGACCATAGGTCTGGCCGATGTCGTAATAGTCCCCGTTGATCCCCGCCACGGCCCCGGTGCGATTCGCCATGGAACTCACCGTCTCGCCCCGTCCGGCAAAGATCTTATCCCCCGCCGCCACCGCCTGGACCCGCAGCTGCGGAGCCGTCAGATCCACCTCGATCCGGTGAATCCGCAGCGGCCCGGCGTCCGTAGAGAGCGCCGCATCTTGGAGTTTCACACCCCGGGCGATCCCCACCTCCGGATCCACCGATTGCGACAAAATCGTCGGCCAGCCCGTCGGTTGCGGCCACGCCGCCTGGACGATCCCCGGCACCATCACCAGCGCCGACACCGCGGCCGCCCCCGCGAACCAGCGCCGTCCGAGTTTCCCCATCTTCCGTTTCTCCTCTCTCCATCTCTCTACCTATGTACCGAATCTGCAAACCTCGCGGCAGAACTTGCCCAGGTTCCACTATATCACCCCCCTCTTCCCACGAAAAATCCTTCACCTCCACCCATGGGGCCGTCCGCGGCCTTTCGCCGCCGCCTTGGACAAACAAAACGGGCTGCAGCCCCGGCACCTGTCTTAGCCGGTCTACAGCCCGCATTTTGGGGATTATGGAAAATTCCCGTTGGTCCGGGGGAATCACCCCATCCGAATCACCGTGCGTCCCTTCACTTTCCCTTTTAAAATCGCCTCCAACGTCGCCGGGACGTCTTCCATGGCGATCTCCTGCCCGATGTCCGCCAGCCCCGCCGGCTTCCACGGACCTGCCAGCCGCTCCCACACCTCCCGGCGCTCCTCCATCGGGCAATAAGCCGAATCGATCCCGAGCAGGCTCACCCCGCGAAGAATAAAAGGAAACACTGTGGTCTCCAAAGCCGACCCGCCGGTCAGCCCGCTCAAGGCCACCGCTCCCCCGTATTTCATCGTGCGCAGCAGATACGCCAGGGTGCGGCCGCCCACCGGATCCACAGCCCCGGCCCAGCGCTCCTTCTCCAGCGCCTTGCGGCTCTCCGCCGACACCTCGTCACGGCTCAGCACCTCGGAAGCCCCGATGCTCCGGAGATACGCCTCGGCCTCCGCCTTCCCGGTGCTGGCCGCCACGGTGTAGCCCAGCTTGGTGAGAATCGCCACCGCCACGCTGCCCACGCCGCCCGACGCCCCGGTCACCAGCACCGGGCCCCGTTCCGGCGTAAGTCCGTATCGCTCCAGGCGATACACCGAGAGGCCCGCCGTAAACCCCGCGGTCCCGAGTACCATCGCTTCTTTCACGCTCAAGCCCGTGGGCAGGGGCACCACCCAATCCGCCGGAACCCGGGCGTATTCACTAAACCCGCCGTCGTGGGACACCCCGAGATCATAGCCGGTCACGACCACCTCGTCGCCTTCGCGAAAACGCCTATCGGTCGACGCCTCCACCGTTCCCGCCAGATCGATCCCAGGGACCAGGGGATACTTCCGGGCCACCCGGCCGGTGGGTATCACCGCCAACCCGTCCTTGTAATTGACGCTGGAGTACGCCACCCGGACGGTGACCTCCCCCAGCGGCAGGTCGTCCCAACCCCGTTCCACCAAATTCAGCGCAATAGATTCATCTTGTTGATCCGCCACCCATGCCCGAAACCGTTCCGCCATGCAATCTCTCCTCCCTGCGGGGTCACTCTGCCTGAATTCTATCATAAGTTCAGCACACAGTCTCGCCGGTCACGGCCCTGGCGTATTCAGTTGCCCTGGGAAACAAGACCGGGTTGGTCAAGTCCAGACGAATCCATGCGTCACTCATCGCGCAATCTTTTCTCCAAGTCGTCTAGGGAAGTCTCCGCGGGGGGATGGTTCTTGGACCATTCGATAGCATCGTCCAGATCCTTTTGAACTTTCGGGTCTATCAGCCACCGTTCACTGTCGGGAATGAATTGTCCGACCTTGATGATCCAAACACCGGGTTCCACCTCATCCACCAGAACGGTCCTACCCGCATACTCTTTGCCGAGGGAGATTTGGCCATTGTTGCCGACGGTCTTGATCGTGGGCACCGGCGATCACCTCATGAAATGTGTGGTGGAATATTACGATAGCACGAATGCACGAATCCAAGACACGGCCAATCGGCCGATGGGGGCAAAACGTGCCCGGCCTCATCCCCGAGGAGCCGGGTGAGGCCTCACAATGGCTGGAAAACCTCGTCCGGCCAGGCGATCTGCCCCCGGCCCCGGCGTTTGGCTTCATACAACCGCTGGTCTGCGGCCCGATAAAGCTCCCGGAATTCATCCCCATCGTCGGGAAAAGCCGCCACCCCGGCGCTCACACCCAGACCCTCAAAAGCCCGGGACAACTCCCCGAGCAGGGCCGCCAACCGCTTTTGAATCCCCTCGGTCTGAGGACTGCAACGGGCCAAGAGCAAGGCGAACTCGTCTCCCCCCAGGCGCGAGGCAACATCGAAGGGACGGACCGCCCGGCGCAGATGGTCGGCCACCACCCGAAGCAGCCGATCGCCCTCTGGGTGACCCTGGGTATCGTTGATCTGTTTAAAATGATCCAAGTCAAGCAAGACAAACAGAAAGGGCCAGGTGTACCGCCGGCCTTCTGCTACCAGCTCGTCGAGCTTTTCCTGAAGACCCGTCCGGTTGACAAGTCCCGTCAAGGGATCGGTTCGGGCACCGGCGATGAGGCGGTGGCGCACCCGAAGCAACTCCAACGCCGTGGAAACCTCTTCGGCCAAGGCGCGGAGTACATATTGTTTATTGTTGAAAAAATCCGGTTCATAGCTCCAGAGGGTGAACACTCCGGCCATCTGTCCGTCCACCCGTAATTGTCCCGAGATCCCGCTGCGAAATTGCAGTTGGGCGAGGATCTCCCGATAACGCCCCCGGCGCTGTCGATAATTAAAAGGCTCCGACAGCCAGTCCCCCCGGGGCGGGTTCATGCGCATCAGCCGCATCAACAGCGGGGCCAACTCCTCTTCGTACCCGGTGAGAAGACCGAACATTTTGAGAGAAGGGCGTTTCTCCTTGTCGAACAGGATGATATAGCCGCCATTGGCGCCGAGGACTTGAATGGCGATATCCCCGAACTCTATCATCAATTCCTCCTCGGACTGCACCCGCCCCAGAACTTGAATGGCGGAAATCAGCGTGGACAAGCCCTTTGACCGCTCTTCGAGGAGCATCCGGTCCCGCTGGTCTTTGATCATCATGCTGAGGACCGGGGCGAGGATCTCCATCATGTGGCGCATGCGGGGCTGGATGGATTTTCCCCGGGTCACGTAAAGGCCGATGATCCCGAACACTTGATGCTCATAGACCAGAGGCACGGCCAGGGATGTCCCCAGCACAAAGCGCTCGCGCAGTTCTTGCCACTGGCGGTCCGATTCCCGCAGAGGATCATACAACACCGTGCGCCGCTCCCGGAACGCCCGGCCGCTGGGCCCCTGGCCCCCGGGGACATCTTCCCGGGTGCTGAACACCAAGCCCCGGCCGTAATCCGCCGCCCGCCCCCCCACGGCCACCGGAATGAGGTCCGTCTTCTCCTCCATCCAAATCCCAACCAGCGCCGCCCCGAGCAACGCGGCCATTTGATCGACCATGTATTGCAGCCGGACCCTGGAATTTCCAAACCCGATCATCCCTTGCAACACCCTGGCCAGTTTTTCCATGTCATCCCCGTGATGCGATTCACGGGTTCCCAATCCGCGTGTCTCCAAGCCTGTTCACCCACAAATGGTAGTTTCGCGGCCCCTTTGGCGTACGTAGCGGTGTATAGGCTGCATCGGATAGATGAGATCTTTGTCGTTTCGGGGATCGTGTTCCGGCGGGCGGATCCACCTGGGGCGGCCGCACGCCACAGACAGCGCACCATCGAGTCCATCTCAAGCATTATAAACCATTTCTACGGCCAAACAAAAGGGAAGAACGGACAATTTCCGAGGAGTTTTTCTTTGCACAAGTGAAAAACTGGAGAAAACAATAACCCGGGGGATCGGCTCAGACCATGCCCAAGGCCCCGGAGCTGCACATAGGATCGACGACAAATGTCGAGCACGAATTAGGAGGTGAGATTTCGCTGAATTTCTTCCGCTTCGGATCGCGGCAATCCCGTCATTTTCCAACAGGATATCGACAAATCTTGCCCCACTTCAACCCGGGGTAAATCCGCCGGAAAGGCTGGGATGACATTGGCATCGTGGATGCCGAGTACTTCCGGCGCCCCGCGCGGCACCGCACCCGCCAAATGGCGCGCCACAATGTCGTTTGAATTTCGCGCAATGTCCATGTTTCACCTCGCTATCTTTTATTTTACCGGGTAGAACAGTTGTCGCGCAATCCCATAGCCGGGACTTCAGGACGAGGCCTCGCCCCCGTCCCCCCTCAACCGCGGGCCACGAAGATCACCCCGGCCAAGATCAGCAGCGTCCCCACCGTCTTCGCCCAGGTGAATGGCTCCCGAAAGACCGCCATGGACGCCAGGGCGACAAGCACCAGCCCCAGGCTCGTCATCATCGGATACGCCACACTCAGCTGAAACCGCGTCAACGCAAAAGTGTAGGCTCCGAGGGCCAGCACAAAACTGACGATCCCCGCCAGAAGATACACATTCGTCACCAGGGAAAGCACCGCGCCCACCAGCCCGCCGGATCCTAAGGGGCTCGCAGCCCCGCCCCCGGCGGCTTGCCCCAGACCCGGGGACGCCCCGGACATCCCCGAAGCGCCGCCCAGGACACCGCCGTGCTGCGCCGCCGCCTTCATCAACACATTGGCCAGGGCATTAAACACAATCCCCAGTCCCAAAGCGAGCCATTTCATCCGTAACCCCCCAGCCCCACAACCCTTATCGGCACCGGCGGCCCCAAAATCCCGGCCGCTGTCACCGCCGACCCTCCCAGCCCGAACTACAGCGACATCTTCTTAAACACCCGCTCGGGCACCGCCCGCACCCCGGCCATGATCCAGCGCCAGAATCCGGGCACATACACCACATCCCGCCCTTTCTTGAGCGCCTTCATCACCCCCCGGGCCACCGCCTCGGGGCTCGCCACCAGCACCATCCCTTCCTTCCCGAAGGTCATCGCCGTATCCACGAACCCGGGCTTCACCGTCAGCACCCGCACCCCGGACCTCGCCAGGCGGTTCCTCAGCCCCTGTAGAAACAGGGACAGGCCCCCCTTCGCCGCCCCGTACATGTAATTGCTCTGGCGTCCCCGGTCCCCGGCCACCGACGAAAACACGCACAGCCAACCCCGCCCGCGCTGTTCCATATGTGCCGCAAACTGGTGGAGGACTGACACGCACGAGACAAAATTCGTCTCCACGATCCGCCGCGCTTCTTCAAAATCCCGCTCGGCCCGCTTCTGGTCCCCGAGGTACCCGTAGGCCAGCACCACCCCTTCCAACTCCCCGCCAAACTCCCGTACCGCCTCTTCCAGGCACTCCTCAACAAAAGCCGGGTGGCTCTTCTCATCCAGGGCGTCAAACCGCCGCGCCCGGGCCAGGGTGCCGTACCGGACCCCGAGGTCCGCCGCCAGAGCCTCCAACTCCTCCAGATCTCTTCCCGCCAAGATCAGCCCGTACCCCTCCCGGGCCAACTCCCCGGCCAGGGCCCGGGCGATTCCCGACGTCGCCCCCAGCACCACCGCCGTCTTCATTGGACTCCCTCCACCACGCGCAACCTCCGGGCCAGGGAGGATGAGAACCGGTTTTCCGGATCGATCCGCCCCTTGACTTCCCGAAACTGCCCCAGCCTGGGATACATCGCTTCAAAAATCTCCGGCGCCAACTCCGCGTCCTTCGTCAAATACACCCGTCCGCCCATTCTCAGCACCCACTCGTCCATCTCCCGCAAAAAACCGAATAAACCCGCGTCCCGGAAGGGGATGTCAAGGGCCAGGGTATACCCCGGGCGGGGGAAAGACAACAGCCCCGGCCCTTCCGCCCCAAAGCGTTTTAACACGGCCAAAAAGGACGACCGGCGGTCCTTGGCCAGACGTTCCAGGAGGGCAATTAGCCCTTCCCGACTCGTCTCAAAGGGGAACACCACCTGATACTGCAAAAACCCCCGCCTGCCGTACAGCCGGTTCCAGTGCAGCACCGAATCCAGAGGATAAAAGAAAGGATCGTAGTGGACCACCACCCCGGGGGTCCCCTTCGACACCCGGTAATACAGCGCGTTAAACGCCCGAATCGATACGTAGTTCAGTGTCACCGACGGAAAATCAAAGGGCACGGCGAGCTTTCCCTTTTTCCCGGTCGCCAGGGGCTCCCCCCTCAGCTTCTCCGGCAGTGCCTCGGCCGGTACGTGATTCCCCCGCATCAGCACGGACCGGCCCAGGGACCGCCCGCCCGCCAAACAGTCAATCCATGCCACCGAGTACTGGTACTGCTCATCCGTCGCCTCGAACACCTCAAAGGCCTCATCAATATTTTTCGCCTTAAAATAATCCACCCGCAGGTATGACGAGGAAATCGGCACCAGCCGCAGCGATGCCCGAAGAATCACCCCGGTCAGCCCCATTCCCCCCACCGTGGCCCAGAACAGGTCGGCGTTCTCCCGGGGGGTGCAGCGAACGATCTCTCCGTCTGCCGTGAGCAGATCGAAATCCAGGATAAAATTCGAAATCGACCCGTCTTTGTGGTGATTTTTCCCATGGACGTCCGAAGCGATCGCCCCGCCGAGGGTGACAAATTTGGTTCCCGGCGTCACCGGCAAAAAATACCCGCGGGGCACAAACACATCCAGGATCTCCGCCAGAGACACCCCGGCCTCGCACCGAAGCACCCCCGCCGCCTCATCAAAGTTGAGAAACCGGTTGCGCCTCGTCTGCAGAATCACCCCGGCCCCCTCGTTCAGCGCCGCATCGCCATACGCCCGCCCGAGCCCCCGGGCGAGGACGCTCCTCTCCTCCCCGGAGACCACCACCTCTTTCAGCGCCCGCAGGGATTCCGGACGGTACACCCGACACCGCTGCACGGGGTACCTTCCCCAGCCCGACAGTGAAACTTCCACGCAAAGCCCTCCCGTTCTAGCCCCGGTCCTCGGCTGTTTTATCAGAAGCCGCGCGATGCGCCGCAAACGCCACCCCGGCGATCCAAAACCCATAAATCGGAAACAGGTACCTCGGCTGCCCCTCGGACGCGAAAATCACGGCGGTCACGAAGGCGATCATGAGCACATTCACGCGATGCGCCGCCCCGAGCCGAAGCCCCGCGATCCTTCGCAGCCCCATCGCCAACACGTACACCCAGCCGCCACCGATCACCACCAGGGCCGCGGCCCGGGCCCCCTGCAACAGCGGCTCCACCCATCGCCGGTCGATCCGCAGCTCGGCCGGAGCTACCGACCAGTCCGCCACATCCCCTGCGGGATTCAAATAGCTCGCACTGAGCCGGTCGATCCCCAGACGGATAAACCCCAGCGGATGCGCCCGGATCCAGGCCATCCCTTCCTCTTTGGCCCTGGCCATTGCCACCGCCTCGTCGTACACCCCGTCCGGCCCCAAAACCCGATCGGTCCTAAAAATCGAATTCGGCACCTGCAGCGGATCCAGGTACCAGCCCCGGTTGGCGTCATTGTTGTTGATGTACAGGACAAAATCTCCGTTGGTGGAGATGGGGATGAACCGGTGAAACACCAGGGCGTTCCGGACCGTCCACGGCGCGACGACTGCCGCCGCCGCCGCGCCGCTGACCACCAGTGCCAGGATCGCCCGCCGCCAGGCGGTCCCCGCCGTCCATGGCCTGAGCCACCCCCGCGGCCCTACCCCTGGGTGTCGAAGCGCCCTCACCGGCGCTCCCCTCTCCTCTCGGGCCCGCAGGTAGTGCAGTGCCCCGTACAACACCGGCATCACCGCAAAATACGGTTTGACCAGGGCCAACCCGCCCATCAGGGCGCCGAGGGCCGCCATCCCGGCCGGCCTCCGGTCAAAACCCCGAACGTGCAGAGCGGCGATCACCGTCACCAGAGCCGCCGACAGGGTCTCGGTCCCGAGCACGCTGCTGTACGCCACGGAGGTGGGGAACACTGCGGCAACTCCGGCCGCAAGAAGCCCGGCCCTCTTTCCTCCGGCCGCCGCCGCCAGGGTGTACACCGCCCAGATCCACAGGCCGTCCAGGGCCACATTGGCCAGCTTCGCCGCCAGGACCGACGGATAAACCGCATAAACCGCCGTGAGGAAAAAGGGGTAACCCGGCGGCCGGAAAGCTGTGGGATAATGCACCCCCGTCTTCACATAAGGCGTGTCCATTTTGATGTAATCCAGCCCCTCGGGCATCTCATAGCGCCCCTGATGGAGCAGCGACATGGCCAAATCGTGATAATGCAAAAAATCCGAGATGGGCTGGGTGTTCACCGCCCAGATCCACCCCAGGCGCAGGGCGATCCCGAACAAGAGGATCGCCGCGAGCCAAGGCCTTCCGCCGCGCCCCGGACCGGGCACCCCGCCCGCCGCCCGGAGCCTCATCTCACACCCGGGCGCTCCAGCCAGCCCGGCATCGCCACAGCCCGCGTCCGGGCGAACAAACGGCCCCGGGCCGGCCCGTCGGCATCCCAGAGCACGGCGCCCAGCACCCTGGCTCTGGCCAGGTCGAGCAGCCGGGCCGCCTCTTCCACCGCTTCCTTCCGCACCCGCCCCCCGCTCAGAACCACCAGCACCCCGTCGGCCACGTGACAGAAAATCCGCCCCTCCACCGTGCCCAGCAAGGCCGGTCCTCCGATCACCACCTGATCGTAAACCCGCCGGGCCTCGTCCACTAAAGCAGCAATCTGCTCGTCGACCCCGGGGCCGCCCTTTTCCTCCCCGGCGCCCACACAGAGCCTCTCAAGTCCCTCCACGCCGGTGGGCTGCACCTTCGACCGCCAGTTCGCCGGCATCCCCCCGGATCCGGTCCAATCGATGAGCAACGTCCTCCGGCCGGCTTCCGCCTCGACCCGGGCCAGGGATGCCGCCGTCACCCGGCTGTCAGCGCCGGGCACACAACCCGCCACCGCCAGCACCCGGGGCACACGGTCCCCGGCTGCAAAAGCCACATTGACCCGAAGCGCCCGGTAGATGGACCCCGGGTGCGCCCCGTCGGCGGTCCCGTCCCCGGAGGCGCCGGCGCCATCCACCGCCGGCGCCGGCCGCCGGACCGCGGACAACACCCGCGCCCCCAAGTGCCGCTCCACCTCCGGGACCGTGCGCACCATGGGAGTCGTGTACTCCCGGACCAGCGCCGCCCCGGCCCCGAGGATCAGCCCGAGCACCACCGCCACGGCCACCTTTGCCAAGGAGTGGGAGACCGCGGCAGGGGCCTGTTCGACAGCCGCCGGCGCACTCACCACACTCAAACTCTGGGGCTGGGGAATGCGCTTCATCATCTCCCCGAGCACATCGATGGCCGCCCCGGCCAGGGTCGTCGCCCCCTCTGCGGAGCGATCCGTCGCCGTGATCGAGAACAGGTGGCCGGACCGGGCCACCGACAAAGACGCCCCGTCCGGAAGCGCCCCGGCGCCGACGACACCCCCGGGCGCAGCCCCCGCACTCCCCGAGCCCGCCGTCCCGCCGGCGTACGCCCGGGCCACCGCCTGTTGAAACGCCTGGCTCTGCATGAGGGCCAAATCACTGCCCAGCACCGCATCCACCGCTTGGGCGGCGTCCGCCGCCGACCCCGCAGCCACCCCGGGCCCGCCCGGCCCGGATCCGCCGGCCGCCCCGGGCGTCACCTGCACGTAGATCGCCGCCGTGGCCGTATATGTAGGCGCGGGGGCCGGCTGCCCCCGAAAGCTCACCCAGGCTCCCAGTACGGCGACCACAGCCGTTACCAGGGCAATCAGCGGGATCTGCCGGCCCAGGGCCCGCAGCAGATCCCTCAGATCCACCACATCCTCCATCTGCTGCTCGTTCACCGTTTACCCCCCTTGACGGGCTCCGTCCGCGGCCGGTACCGGAAGAGGATCGACACCGCCGCCCCGAACAGGACCCAGACCACCCCCGAAAGCCCGATCACCGAGTCGTTGACAAGACCCTGCACCAGCCAGGCCACCCAGGCCGCGAAAAGCGGCACCAACAACCGCACCGCCTGCCCGGGCAGGATCCGCCGCCAAAGCGTGGCCACCATGCGCCAGGCGTGCAGCGCAAACAGCGCGAGCAGCGCCACAAGGGCCGGCACCCCCGCCCCGAAAGCCCAGGCCAGATACATGTTGTGGGGCTTGTCCACGATAATGTTATAATCGTGCAAATTGCTATTCTTGGCCGGATCGTCCTGGGGAAAATAAAACATGAAGGTATCCATGCCGTGCCCCAGCCAAGGAGAGTCGGCGATCATCGACACCGCCCACTTCCAGATGTACAGCCGTCCGCTCCCGGCTCCTGTCTCGGCGGGAGGCAGGTAGATACCATCCGGAGCATTGGGCTTCGGCCCCCCGGCCGGCTGGCCCGCGGCCGCCTCACCTCCGGCTGCCTGGGCGGACCCCGCCTTCATCGGAGATGCCCCCTGTTCCGCCGCCACCGCCCGTGGATAACCCGCCCCAAAGAGCCCTGAGGCGCCCGGCGCCCCCCGCTGCTCCAATCCGCCGAGATTCACAAAAGTCCCGATGGTGTTCTGCCACACCGCCGGGTTGTGCGGACTCATGACGGCAAACACCCCAACGAAAGCCACCAGGGGCACGGCAAAGCCGAGCCACCCCCGCCGGGGGCGCAGCCGCAAACCCGCCACCGCCAACACCACGAGGATGCCGACCAAGGTCGCGAATCCGCTGGTGGAGGTGGAGGCGAGAACGGCGGCAAAAGAAATCACCGCCAGCACCACGTCGACAACCCACCGGGACCACCGGCCGCCGTCCCACATCGCCCGGGCCCAAAACAGGGCGGTGGTCACCGCCGCAAACCCGCTGAGATAGTTCGGGTTGGCCAGGGAGGTGACCAGATACCCCGTCGTGTGTTCGGACCCCGGCCCCGGCGGCACGATCAGCGCCCGGAACCAGGGGATTTGGAACATGTCGTGTCCATAAAAATACATCAGCGAAATGAGGACGTTCACCACCACCGGAACCGCCAGGCCGTACATGAGCAGCTCCACCCGCCGGTCGGTGTACTCCGTATTCGCCGCAATGAGGAAAAGGGCAAAATAACACAGGTAGGTCAAGGTCCCTTCAAATCGGCTGGGATCGCCCCCCAGGGCCAGGGACATATACGGTGCGGCCAGGCCTGAAGCCAAGAAAAGCACAAAGGCGACGGCCAGTGGCGGATTTATGTACCCCGGGCGGATCTCGTAGCGCCCTTTGGTCATTTTGTAGAGAAAGAACGCCGCCACAACCACCGTCACAACCAGCAGAAAGACGTATTTATAATAGTTGAACACATCCCCCTTGCCGCCGGTGCCCATCGCCCCGGGATACAGCACCGGGCTGATGAACAGAAACGCTTTCACCCGCATGATAATAGGCGCCAGCGCCACAAAAACGATCAAAATTCCCGCAACCCATCGGTCCACCTTTTGTTGGGTTTCCAAGTGGACCGACCGGAGAAGTGCACGACTCACCCGCTTTTTCACCTCTTCCCGATCCGCGTTCCGGCTGATGCGGGGTACTCGCGACGCCGTGCCCCTTGACGTCCCCGCGTGTCGACTTATCCAAGGCCGGGCCCGACCCTAACCCTCTATGGCTTTGCCCGGGCCTGGGCTTCTTTCGCCTGGATCTTGTCCAGCCACGACTTCGCTTCCTTCGCCAGATCGGTGCCGCCGTTCAGCGACACGCTGCGCTCCAGATACTCCTTCGCCCGGGCGAGATCCCCTTTGGCGTACAGAAGTTCTCCATACTGGGTCACGTACAGTTGGTCGTTCAGCAAAAAGGGCCGCTGCTCCCTCGCCTTGGTGAAGTATTGATCCGCCAAGTCGTAGCGTTTCAGTCCGAATTGGCAAATTCCATAGTTCCACAACGCCATGAAGCTGTGCGGCTGGGCCTCGACCACCTTCTTCAGCAGCGGTTCAGCCTGGGCGTACTGCTGCTGTTGCATCAGGGTCTGGGACTGTTGAAACGCCTGGAATGTCTTGAGAAATTGTTTGTTCTGGTCCGAGGCGATGTTATACCCGATCAACAGCCCCACCACGGCCGCCGCGGCCAGCACGTACACCACGGCATTTCTCACCGCTCCGGTTATCGCCGCCATCCCCCACCCCCCTCGTCCACCACCGATTCTATTGAACTTTCCCAGCTCCGTAAAGGGTGGATGGGCCCGGTCGGCCCCATGCGGCACCCCGAAGCAACAAAGCGGCCGCCGCCCGTCCCCGTTGACCGGCGGCAACCGCTTCATCGCCAAGGCTCACGCCTCGGCCTCCCGGCTCCGGCGGCCGAAAACCCGCCCCAACCGGCGCCGGATCCAGTGGCCGAAATCGTCAAAGAGGGTGTACACCACAGGCACCAGCACCAGGGTCACCAGCGTCGACACCGTGAGCCCGAAGGCCACCACCGTGGCCATGGGCGCCTGGGCCTCGGCGCCCTCGCCGTAGCCGATCACCAGGGGCAACATGGCCAACACCGTGGTGGCGGTGGTCATCAGGATCGGGCGCAGCCGGATCGGGCCCGCCTGCTCAATGGCGTCGTTGCGCGCCAACCCCCGCTTGCGCAACTGGTTGATATAGTCCACCAGCACGATGGCGTTGTTCACCACGATCCCGATCACCATGATCATGCCGGTCAGCGCATCGATGCTCAGCGCCCGGTGGGTCACCACCAGCCCCAAGGCCGCCCCGATGAAAGTCGGGGGCAGGGAGAACATGATGATAAAGGGACTGAACAGGGACTCGAACTGACTGGCCATGACCATGTAGACGAACACGATGGCCAGAGGCATCGCCAACCCGAGACTCCGGAACGAGTCGTTCAGGTCATTGGCCTGGCCGCCGAGTTGCACCGTATAACCGTCGGGCAGCGGAAGTTCCTGCAGCTTTGCCGTCACCGCCTGCTGGGCGTTCCCCAGGGGCACGTTGAACAACTCCGCCGATACGGTGACCGTCCGGTTCTGGTTGACCCGGGTGATGGTCGCCGGCCCCACCCCAGGCACGATCTTCGCCACGTCCCCCAGGGCCACCTGGCCCCCGGTGGGGGTTGCGATCATGATCTGGCTGAGGTTCGAATACTGCCGGGTGAAGGAGTCCGGGTATTTCACCAGCACGTCGATGGACGCATCCGCTGCCCGGTACTGTGTGGCCACACTCCCCGCCGACGCCGTCCTCACCGCGGAGACAATGCTCCCCACCGACAGCCCGTACTGGGCCGCCCGCTGTCGGTCGACCAGGATTTGGAATTGCGGCACCTGGCGGTCCAGAGAGCTCTGGATATTCCGCAGGCCCGGCACCGCGGAAATCGCTTTTTGCACCTCATCGCTCAGTTGTTGTAACACCGCGACATCCGGTCCGGAGATCTGAACCTGAATGGGGGCGCCCCCCGCCCCAATCTGGGGCCCGGCCCCGGCGCTTACGGTGATTCTTGCGCCGGGAATGCGGGACACCTCCTGGCGGAGTTGCTCCATCACCTGTTCGGTGGACCGGTGCCGCTCGGCCAGAGGCTTGAGTTCCACCTGCAGGTTCGCCCGGTCGGTGGAAGCGGCGGCGCCAAAGCCCATCTGCCCCCCGCCGCCGAGCTGGGTGAACACCCGATCGACCTCCGGAATCCTGTGGAGAACGGTTTCGACCTGGGTCGCCACCCGATCCGTCGTTTGCAGATTGGTGCCCGTGCCCGTTTCAATGGAAACCCGAAACTGCCCGTTGTCCACGGTGGGCGTCAGCTCGAATCCGATCAAGGGCACCATGGCGACACTCGCCAGAAAGAGTGCCAAGGTCGCGGCAATCACCGTTTTGCGATGTCCCAGCGCCCAGCGGAGCAGGTGCCCGTACCCCCGATTCAGGGCCCGGATCCCCCGGCCGAAGGCCGCAACCGGGTTCCACCGGGCCGCCCGGCGAAGTTCCTCCTCCTCGTTCATCTCGGGAATCCACCGCGCCGCCAGCATGGGCACCAGCGTAAGGGCGCCGAACAATGCGGCGATATGGGAGAAGCTCACCGTCAGGGCAAGGGGGCCGAACAACTGCTGGGCCAACCCCTGGGTGAAAGCGATGGGCAAAAACACCGCAATCTGCGACAGGGCCGATGCCATGACGGCGGTGCCCACCTCCGCCGTCCCCACCTTCGCCGCTTCCTTGGGACCGGCACCCTCGCTCCGGTGGCGGAAGATACTTTCCAGAACCACCACGGCGAAGTCCACGAGGGACCCCAGTCCCAAGGCCAGACCCCCAAGAGTGATCACATTGATGGTCTGTCCGCTAAAATAGAGCAACGAAAAGGTGCTGATCACCGAGATGGGGATCACCACGGCGATGACCAGCGTGGTGCGCACCCGGCGCAAAAACAGATAGAGCACCACCACCGAAAACAGGGCCCCGAGCAGGGTGTGGTTGACAACGGTATCGATGGATTGTTTGATAAACGTCGCCTGGTCAGAAATGACACTGAGTTTTACCGTCGGCGGCAAAAGCTTTTGCAAGGTGTCGAGCTCCTTCCGGACGTTGTCCGACACCTGGACGGTGTTGCCGTCCGACACTTTGTACACATCGATGCTCACACTCTGCTGCCCGTTGAGTCTGGCCGACTGAGTGACCTCGGCGAAGGTATCCTGGATGTCGGCGATGTCCCGCAGGTGCAGGACCGGAACCCCGGGAACGCCCCCGGCGGAGCCCGGGCCAGCGGCTCCGGACGGCGACCCGGAGAGATGGATGGGCACATCCCCAAGATCCTGGACCGATTGAAAATCACCGATCACTCGCACGGTGACCCGCCGGGTGCCCTGGTCCACCACTCCGGCATCCGCCGACGTATTGTCCCCCTGAATGGCCTGAAGCACCTGATTGATCGAGATCCCGTAAGCCTGCATTTTGGCCGGATCCAGGACCACCTGAATCTGCCGCTGCCTCCCCCCGCTCACCGTGGCCGAAGCCACCCCGTTCACCCGGGACAGCCGGGGCTCCACCACATCCGACGCCAACCGCTGCAACTCGACTGGGTCCATCGGGCCGGACATTGCAATGCTCAAGATCGGCATGCTGTTCGGGTCCAGCCGCATCACCTGGGGCGTGTCCGCCCCGTCGGGCAAAGCCTTTCGCACCCGATCCAGTTTGTCACGCATGTTGAGCATGGCCTGGTCGAGATTGACGCCATAGTTGAAATGCACCACGACCAAGGATCCGCCCTGTCGGGAGCTGGAATCGACCTCGCTGACCCCCTGCACCGTCGCCATGGCGGCCTCGATGGGCTTACTCACCTGCTGCTCCATCTCTTCCGGGGACGCTCCGTTCCAGGTCGTCGTCACCACCGCCACCGGAATGCTGAGGGTGGGGTAGAGATCCACCCGCAACAGCGGCAGGGCGATGCTTCCGAGCAGGATCAGCACCACCATGATCATGGAGATCGTGACCGGACGTTCTACGGAAAAATCCGCGATCTTCATGACAGGTTACCTCGCGCCCAATTGCTTTGGTCCCGTGAGGCCCACCCGTCCCAGGATGCCGAGGAGGAGGCGCCCATGACAGCCGACGTCGCGCCACCGGCCGATGATCCGCGCGAAGACGCACCCGGCCCGCCGGGCGCGAGGCCGCCCTTGACCGGGCTGCCCGCGCCGCCAGAATTGTTCACCCCGCCGTTTGCGGCGGCGCCCGGAGTTTTCGCACCGGGACTCCCATTGCCGCCCGAGCCGCCGCCCGAACCCGGTTGCACAATGGTCACCGCGGCGCCCTCGCCGAGCAGGTCCTGGCCGGAGATGACCAGCACATCCCCTTCTTTGAGGCCTTTCAGGACCTGGACGTGCTGGCTGTCCACCGCCCCGACCTGGATCAAGTGCTGGTGGGCCGTGTTATTCTCCACGGTGAAGACCTTCGGGCCATCCGGCGTCTCCACCATGGCCGAGGCCGGGATAACCAGCCCGCGGGCCGGGGTCAGCCCGTCGATCGTAACCTGGGCCACCATCCCGGGCTTGAGCCGTCCGTCCCCGTTCGGGATCTCCACCTCGGCCCCGTAGGATTTTGTGGTATTATCCTCCACCGAATCGATCCTCGACAGGGTGCCCGACGCATCCATCCCCGCCGCCGGGACCTGCACCTTGACGGACATCCCGGCCTTGAGATCGTTTATCCGGTTCTCCGGCACCTGGATCGTTACTTTGGCCGGATTGATCTGTGCGATGGTGACCACCGACGACTGCGGGCCGGCAAACTCCCCGGGCTCTACGTCCCGGGAGGCCACCACCCCGGCAACGGGCGAGGTGACCGTGGCCTCGGCCAACTGGCTCTGCAGGGTGGCAAGGGCCGTCTGGGCCTGATTCACCTGGGCTTGGGCCACTTTAATCCCATCCTGGTTGAGCGGATTGCCCCCCGGAGCCGCGGTCTGCACCTGTTGGAGCGCCGCGTCATACGCCGCCTGTTTGGTCTGCAGGGTCACCGATGCGGCATCGAGCTGCTGCTGGGAGGCCGCGCCGGCATCAAACAGATTTTTCGTGCGCTCATAATTGGTCTTTGCATCATCCAGGGCCACTTTGGCCTGGGTCAAGGCAGAGTTCGCCTGGGTGTACCCGTTTTGGGCGTCCGAGCGGGCCTTGTTCAGTTGGGCCTCGGCGACCTGGAGCGCCGCCTGCTGTTGGGCAATCTGATGCTCCAGATCGCTGGTGTCGATCCTGGCCAGGGCTTGTCCGGCGGCCACCGCGTCTCCGGCCTTCACCAGGACTGCGGCGACTTTCCCGGATATCTTTGGCGCCACTTTGGTCACTGCGGTCGCCTGGACCTGTCCGGTCAGGGTGAGGCTCCCCCCGATATCCCCCATCCGGACCACTGTAGTTTCGACGGGGATCGGTTTAGCTTGGCGCGTGGCGGCAGGCTTGCCCCCAGCGCACCCCGCGAGGGGCGCACCCAGGACAAGGGCCGCAACCAGCGTGAGTGCGAGGCGGTGTGGTCTCATTATTCTCCTCCCTCGAGGACGGTTTTCTTCCCGGAATTGGCGTACCTCTGACGATGCACGAGCGGAGATGCGCCGCCCGCGGCCCCGAACGGGTGCCCGGCGAAGGTCCGGGCTCCGCTCCCGACCCGATCAAGAGGCCGGCGGCGCCGCACCCCCGCGCCGCCTCCGTAACGAGGCGGGCGAGGCTGCATCTGAGGCCATTGTATCGCCGGATTGTCGACGGGTTGTGAAAAACTCTTGAAGATCCTGTGGAGCACGACACCAAGTGCATCATCCTTCAGCCTTCGCCGGAGCGGCCGAAGCCGCAGGGGAACCGGTGTGGGCCGGCTGGGCCTTCGGCCGGCTCCTCAGGAAGAAAATGAGCGGCAGGGCACAGAACAGCGGGATCGACGCCACCATGAACGTGTCGGCGACGGCCCGGGTCACCGCCTCCTTCTGGATGATGCCCGCCAGGACCGCCGCCGCTCCGCCCGCAGCTGTCGCCGGATCCAGCCCGGCCTGGCCCAGACCGGCACTGACCTGGGCCTGGAGCTGGGCGAAGGGCACCGAGTCGATGGTCACCCCGTCACTGATCCGGGACAATTGCACCGCCGAACGCTGCTGGAGAATCGTGGTGAGCGCCGCGATGCCGAAGGAGGCGCTCACTTGGCGCACCATATTCCCGAGGCCCGACGCCCGGCCGATTGTGTCGGGCGGCAGCGCGTTCATCCCGGAGGTGGTCAACGGCATCATCGAAAGACCGATCCCCAAACCCCGAAGGACCAAGACCCACGTCAGCCAGGAATTCGGCGTATCCAAGGCCAAATTGTGCAGATGATACGTCATGGCGGCCAGGAGCAGCACTCCCACGACCCCCAAAGGCACCGGGCCTATCTTGTCAAATAATTTGCCGGAGACGGGCATCATCAGCGCCATGGCCAGAGCCTGGGGCATGAGGAGCAGTCCCGTGTCCATCGCCGACAGACCCTGGATATTCTCCAAGTACAGAGGTGTCAGAAACACCCCTCCGAACAGCCCCACCATCACGAGACTGGAGGTGATGGTGCTGATGGTGAAGGTCGGGTTCTTGAACAGCCGCAGGTCCACCAGGGGTTTGGCGGTGCCGAGCTCCACCCAGACCAGAAGGCTCAGGGCGGAGACGGCGATAAAGAAGAGACTGACAATGTAAAAGGACCCCCAGCCCTCTTTTTGGCCGTCGCTGAGCGCCAGCAAAAGTGTCCCGGTGCCCACCATGGAGAGGATGAACCCCGCCGTGTCGAAACCGAGGTCTGTCTGGATCGGCGTTTCCCGGAGCAGGATCATCCCGAAAAGGGCGGCTAGCAGTCCAAAGGGTACGTTGACCAAAAAAAGCAGGTGCCAGGAAAAATATTGAATCAAGTAGCCTCCAAAAGTCGGACCCACGGCGGGCGCGGCCATGGACGCGATCCCCCAGATTCCCAGCGCCAGCCCTATCTGGTGCCGGGGAATGATCTTGTAGATGATCGTCATGCTGAGGGGCATCAGCGTCCCCCCGGCCAACCCCTGCAAAATCCGGAAACCGATCAGGGCTGAAGTGCTCCATGCGACCGAGCACAGAAACGACGCCGCGACAAAGAGCACAACGGAGATCAAATAGGATTTTTTGTAACCGAACCGGTCACCGAGAAAACCACTCAGGGGCACCACCATGGCCGAAGCCAGGGTGTAGCCGGTCAGCACCCACTGGATCTGGTCCGTGGAGGCCCCGAAAAAATTCGCGAGTTGGGGCAGGGCGACGTTAATCAGGCTGTTGTTGAGGATCGCCATAAAGGCCCCGAGGATGATGACGACCAGAGCCAGCCACTGGGCCTCCACAACCTCATCGGGGGCGGCCGGCCCTCCGGACCCGGCCCCGGGACCCGGGCGATCCCCGGCGCCAGCCGCCGGGCCGCCTGGACCGCCCGGCTGCGCGGCCACGTCCTCCCGGCTCACGGGGTCTTCCCTCCCTGCACCTGGACCTGGGCGCCGTCTTTGAGATCAGTCGGGGGCTGGATGACCAGTTTATCGCCGATGCTCACCCCGGACGCGGCGATAAACCAGTTGTTGTCTTTCTGCTTCCCTTGCACCGCCACGCGACGAGCCTTGTCGCCTTCCAGTTTGAAAACCGCCGTTTGGCCACCCTGCTTGACCAGGGTGCTCACCGGGATCTCCACCCCGGCCTCGCCGCCGGCAAAGGTCACGTCCGCCACCATCCCCGCCCGAAGCTTCCCGTCGGGATTGGGCACCGTGACTTCCACCGGGAAGGTGTTGTTGTTTTGATCGGACACCGGGCTGAGGAAGGTGATCGTCCCTGTGAAGATCTGATCCCCCAGTTCGGCCACGTGCACCGCCACCGTCTGGCCGGTGTGAAGCCCGGGCAAAAGGGTCTGGGGCACACTGGCGTCCACCTTCACCGTGTCGAGATTCACCAGGGTCATCAGGGGCACCCCCGGGGCCGCCATCTCCCCCGGATTGATGTTTTTCGACGCCACCACGCCGTCCATGGGCGCGGTGATCTTCGTGTTCGCCAGGTTATTCTGCGCCGCCTGCAATGCGGCCTGAGCCTGGTTCACCGCCCCCCGGGCCTGGTCGACCTGGGCTTTCAGCGCCGCGATGGTGTTCGCCGTGGCCCCGGCCTGGGCCAGACTGAGCTGGGCTTTGGCCTGATCCAGTGCCCCCTTGGCCTGGGCCAACCCGAGCTGGGCCTGATCCAGCGCCGACTGGGGTGCGGCCCCGGCGTTAAACAGGTTTTGCGTGCGGGTCAAGTTGTCCTGGGCGGTGTCATACGCCGCCTGGGCCTGCTCCACCGCCGCCTGGAGTTGTTGAATCTGTTGCTCCCGGGCGCCGGCAAGGGTGTCGGCCAGCTTCGCCTGGGCGGCGGCGAGTCCGGCCTGGGCCTCTTGCAACCCGGCCTGGGCCTGGTTGACAGCGGCGGTGTAATCGGTCGGATCGAGTTCCACCAGGACCTGCCCCTTATGTACCCGGGACCCCTCGGTCACATGAACCGCCGTCACCCTTGCCCCCAATTTCGAGGAAACCTGCACGGAATCGGCCGCCGCCACCTTGCCGGTCACCGTCTGGCCGCCGCCGGCCACGGTGAACACCTGGACCACGGGCCCGGTCAGCGCCGCCGGCGCCGATGTGGCTCCGGAGCCGCAGCCGGAGAGCAACAGCAGCAGCGCGGAAGAGGCGGCGATGAACAAACCAAGGTTCTTCGGACCTCTTTTCATCCCGTCCCCCTCCTATCCTTTGATGTGAATGCGGATCTCCGCGCTCATCCCCGGGGACAGGTCGGCCCCGTGCTGGTCGTCAATGCTGATCTTGATCGGGATCCGCTGGGTGACCTTGGTGAAGTTGCCGCTGGTATTGAGCGCCGGAATGGCCGAGAAAGTTGAATTGGTGGCCTGGCCGATGTCCATCACCCTACCCGTAAAACGAAGGCCGGGAAAACTGTCCACCGTAAAATCCACCGGTTCGCCGAGACGGATCTTCCCGAGGTTCGTCTCCTCGATGTTCGCTTCCACGTAGAGATTCTTCTTGTTGACGATGAGCGCGACCGGTTGGCCCGGTGAAACCACCTCCCCCACCTTGGCCAAGGTCTTGATCACCGTTCCGCTGGCGGGCGCCCGGAGCAGGGCGTTGTCGAGCAGGCTGTTCGGCAGATTGCTGACATCCTGCTGGCCCACGATCTGGTCGGCGACCACGTAGGCCCCCTCATGGATGTTCAATGAGGTGAGCTTCCCGGACGTCCGGGGCATCACCCGGTAGATGTCCCCGTCGATCCGTGCGTCGTCGGTGGTTACGTAATGGGACGCCTGGTACCAGTAATAGGCGCCGATGCCCCCGCCGCCGACGACGATCGCAATCACGAGGATGATGAGGATGATCTTTCGCTTCATGACCGCGTCCATTGTCCCTCCCTCTTCGCCCGGTTCCCGAAGCATGGCCCCGGCGGACGTTCTCTCTGTCGGGTTTGCCGTTGCGGCCGCGCATAGGCACCTGCGACATGATTCTTTACGCACAAAAAAAGACTCGTCGTTCCCAATTGCCGGATATGGCCGAGGCTCCCACCGCCCTCCTTCCGCGAAATCGTTAGTGTGCGAACGATCTCGGTGTATTCTATATTAACGCAAAGCGGCAACCGTGAACAGAGTTTGAAAAAAGAAAGAACGCCGGCCACAAGTCGCGGCCGGCCAAGGGAGGGGCTTTTGCGCCGGATTTCTTGCCTTTTTATCATCTGGGAAGGATTGTTGTTTGGCTGTTGCGTGGTTCAGAAAAGGTTGGATGCCCCGGCCCCGCCGGATCAGCCCGCGGACCCGCCGCTCGAGGTGCCTGAGGTGCTCCCCGATCCGCCGGCCACCCAGGGCTTCTCAAAAACCATCTTAAGATTATCGAACTGGGCCGCGGTGTTGGCGAGCTGCTGCTTCAATTGATCCACCTTGGCCTGGGCCGCCACCACGTCCGCCTGGATGCCGGCCCCGTACTGATACTGGATCTGGGCGAGCTTCAGGCTTTGCTCGGCGGCCGCGAGCTGGGACTGGAGCGATTGATACTGATCCCGGAGCTCGAGCAGCCCGTTGTAGGCGGAGCGCACCGCCCGGGAAAGTTGGTCTTGCAGATCCTGAACGGTGTTGGCCGCCTTTTGCACATCGATCTGCTTCGCCTCATACGGGTCCGGGTTCATTTTGTCGTTGAAGGTGTACAGGTCAAGCTGCAGCTTCGCGAGGTTGACCTGTTGCTCGGCCTGCCAGATCGCCGGGCTGTCCGAAGTCACCCGGGCCACCTGGGCTTCGGGATCCACGTTTTTGAGATCATCGACCTGGGGCTGGTCCACCACCTGGTACTTGGCATCCGTGGGGAGCCCCGTCAGGCTGTTGAGCCGCTGGTAGGCGTCGGTCACCGCCTTGTTGGCCGCCTCAAGACCGGCCTTCGCGGCCTGGAGCCCCTGCATGGCCTGTTGCCACTGGATGTCGCTGACAGTCCCGTACTGATGGCCAACCGTGGCAATGTTCGCCTGGACCTGGGCGTTTTTCAGCGCCGCTTCGGCCGCCTGTTGCTGGGCCTCGGCTTGGAGGATGCCGTTGTACGCCTGTTTTACGGCGTAGGTCACCACATCCTGGGCCATGGTGTAGGCCCGGAAGGACATCTGGTGGGCGATGGATGCCTGGGTATATCCCGCATAGATCTGGGTGGTGGTGGTATCGCCACCCCGGGCGGGCACGAATTCCACGTTGTCCGAGACTTTGTCCAGAACCTTGCTGGTCCGCGTGATGTCTTCCAGGGCATTCTTCACCTTGTAACTGTTGGCATAGGCCAGCTCCAGCGCTTTCTCGTAGGTCAAGGGGACATTAGTCGCGTCCGGAGAGACCCCGGAGGTAATCGCTCCCCGGGTCGACAACACCAGGGTTTTCGTGCCGTCGATCCACTCGCTGTCCCCGCCCAGCCACTGCGCCACCGGATTTGGAGGAATGAGAATCGACCCGTTCAACGCCATGGGCGCCGCCGGAAGCTGGACTTGGCTCCCGCCCCGCCAAGCCATGCTGGAGCCCACAGTGAGAGTGACGGTTTGCGAGCCCTTGGACAGCGTCAAGGTTTTCGCCCCATCATCTTGCTTGAGTGTCGCTCCGAAGGCCTTCGCCAACTGGTCGGCGGGCACAAACACCTGGCCGTTCACCCACTGCGGCATGAAGGTCCACTGCTGCGCCTGGCCGTTGACAACCACCTGAACCGGCTGCGGTTGAGCATCCGCCGCGAACACCGGAACGCCCCCCGCCAGCATCGAGGTCAATGTCAGAATCGCCACTGGCTTCCACTTCAAGCGCTATCTCCTCCTTTCCCATTCGAAGGTTGTTCACCGGCCGTTCCCAGACCCGCCAGGCATCCAGAACTAGCGCCGTGGACCCATTTGGTTGCCTCGGGCAACTTTCCCCATGAAGGGGAAGGGCCCCATGATGGGGCCCTCCGGATCGGGGCGCAGCGGCCTCCTCGATCTTCCCTACCACTGGGAGGTAATGATCGCCTCTTGCGCGCTCTCGTCCCAATACGTATAACCGTTCAGCGCGAGACCAACCCAGCAAGCCGGCAGCATAAGGCGACCGTTCACCAACTCCGGAGCCACGTCCATCGTCACCGCCACTCCGCGTGCGATGAGGCGTGTGGAGCCGGCGGTGAAGATCGCCGACAGGCTTCCCTTGGTGAGGGCACCGCATTGGTCGCGTTCATCCCACGCGATCCCTTCCCCGTTCATCCCCAGGGCTTCGGCGGCGTATCTCAGCGGAACCATCATACGCCCGTCCCTTATGTAGGGCGCGACATCCATCGCTATAGATACCCCGTTCAGCCTGTACGCCGCCCTCCCAGCCGTGAATATCGCGACTTATTGCTGGGTCGTCACCGTCACGGTCTGAGTCGCCTGATCCCAGCTGATGTTGGCGTTCAACGCCTGGCCAACCCAGCGGATCGGGAGCATCACGCGACCGTCGTTGTACAGTTCAGGCGCCACGTCCATCTGGACCGCCGTTCCGTTAACGATCAGGGTGTTGCTGCCAAGGGTCATCTTCACAACGCTTCCGCCCTTGAAGATCGTCACGGACTTATCATTCTGGTTCCAGATGATGCTGTCATCGCTCACGCCCAAGGCGTTTGCAACAAAGCGCACCGGCAACATCACGCGGCCGTCATTCTTGAGGTACGGCGCCACGTCCATGGTCTGCTGCTGGCCATTGACCGTGTAGGTGGTGCTCCCCACCGTAAAGGTCGCCACGTTCGACCCAGACTGAGCCGGGGTGGTGACGTGGGCAATGACCGTGCTGGCCGCAGTCTTGTTGTTGTCAGCCCACGGCTGAACCGCAGTGCTCTCATCGGTTTGATCGACGGCGTAGGCAGTATAGGAAACCGAGCTACCTTTAACTTTCAGCACGATGTCACCTTGCGGTACCGTCCGATCAAGCTTGAGCTTGGCACCGGAAATGGTGATTACGCTCGGAGTGGTACTCTCAGCATCCACATAGAAGTCCAGATAACCTTTGTTATCCGAGCCAAGACCAGACGAAATGTCCTTGATGCTGAGATCACCTTGCGTGACCTCCACGTTCGGCGTTCCATCAAATTGAACACCATAAGGCAGCTCAATATGCACTTGATTGTAGGTCTTTCCGCCAACGGTTGTCTTAGCGAAGCCTCCAGCGACGTTTTCCGTAAGGGTAATGGTCCCGATATCCTGGCTTCCGGAGCCAATAATCACGTTCGGAGCGTTATCCACTTTTACAGAGACAGGAGATTGCACA
The DNA here is from genome assembly GCF_023512215.1 of Kyrpidia sp. Taxonomy (NCBI): domain Bacteria; kingdom Bacillati; phylum Bacillota; class Bacilli; order Caryophanales; family Alicyclobacillaceae; genus Kyrpidia; species Kyrpidia sp. Next base: position 30,105 of record NZ_JAILZZ010000040.1, read on the forward strand.
GTTGCAACCGTCACGTTCCCGGTCACGCCTTCGGTGCCGCCGAGTTCGACGTTCAGGTCGCCCGAGAAACCAGGCTGCAACGCCACTTGCATATTGCGCAGATCAATTTCAGCCGGATTTGTAGAATTGGCGCTTGACTCACCGCCAATCGTGAGCTTCAACGTCCGCTTGTCCGTGTCCGTGTACTGGATCTTGCTCACATATATTCCGTTGGTAGCGGAATAGGCTCCCTGGATGTCAGTAGAGTTGCGATTCTCAAATTGCGATTCCCACCGAGCCGTATCCGGCAATGTCAAAGTTACGGTACGACCGGACACAAACGACCCAGGAACCGTTTCCTTGATGATGATGTCTCCGATGATCTGCTCCTTCTGCCCTGCGATAAGCGTCGGCTGGGATTCCGCAGTGGCTTGGAATCCGATCTGACCATAGTGTCCGACAACCAAGTTGGATACGTTTGTCGTCGAACCGCCGGTTACCAGAACGGTTACGTCGCCGGCCCGAGCCACAGTTTCATCATCCACATAGAAGCCGAGATTGGTAATCAGATAACCGCTAGCCTGCTTCGTAGGATGATCGACATTGATCCATAACGTTTGGTCACCGTCATTGGTAACCTTGATGTTCGAGACAGAGTTGTTATTCGTATCGGTATAAACATGAGGATCCCCGTACACATCTGCCACAACTACATTCGCCGTGTCACTGGTCGAGGTTGCATCTCCTGAGGTAACCGCGGTTGCGTCCCACTTAAACCCACTCGGCAGTTTAAGCTTTAAGGCTTGGCCGGGGCGAAGTGATTGCGCCACCTCTTCAGAAACAGCGAGATTAAACGTGAAGTGATCGCTGCTGCTCACCACGTCTGTGGCCGCGAGATCGACTTTGCCGGCGGTCGCCACATTCCCTACGGTTACAGAACCTGTCGGCAATGGGCTCGTGGACGGGGCGATCATCGTCACGTTAACAGGTCCATTCCCCGGGCCGGAAACCTTGATGCTGGGCAGATGAACAAATAGGTGCCAGTCATCCGATTGCGCGGCACTATCTACTGTGATCTTCAAAAGGGTCGGACTTCCAATAGTCCAGTGAACACTACCACCGCCTGGAGCTATGCCATCTACATACGGGGCATAAATGTTGATAGTGTTCGTTCCGTTATTATAGGTGTTATACACCTTAGTTGGTAGATTAGCAACAGTGTTGCTAGTCGTAGTTTCCCAGAAACTAGAAGTCGTGGAGTCAGTGACATCCGTGTTACCCCATGTCTTTCCGATAAGACTCGAATCAAACTGGAACCCGCTCGGCAACAGCAACGTCACTTGGGTGTTGCCGTTGGGATCAACACTGCCCAACGCACCTTTCGGGATAAACATGTCAATGGTACCCAGATCGGCATATGGCTGGGAAGTGCTGATGTTCGGCGTTGTAATCGCCGTCGCCGTTCCCGCCGCATACGCAACGCTGCTGGTCAGGAAAGGCAGCGCCACCGCCGCGGGCGTGGTGCCGAGAAGAGCCGCAGTGGAAAGTACTGCAAGAGCCTTTTTGCCTCGCTTCATAACCTTCGTTTCTCCTCCCCCGTATGTGTCTACTGAAATGAGGCGTGATGCAGGTGGTTCTTTTTCTGGATGGTCGTCCCCACTCGGGCCGGAGATCCGCAGCCGGCTTTCTTCCCTTTGGTTGAGGCGCACGACACTGTGCGCGACTCCAATCATCGAAGAAAGGCTGGTTATGTATCCGCCGCCCTGCGGGGCCGCATCACTCCCTTCAGTGGCGTGTGGTGGTCCGGGCGCATCGCACCGGGCCCGCATGAACATGCTAATCCTTGGGGTCTCTGCGCTCAGCCCTTCGGGGCGCGAAGTGCGGCTTCGCCTTCACTTCCTCCCCGCAACCCGCTCCCCGCGGGCCTTTCACTAGTACTGACGACGAGACCTTCGAAAAGGTTCCCCGGGGAGGGGATTTTTTCACCCCATCTCCCGCGGGAAAAATAGCCAAAATCCCACGAATGCTATTATAGTCTGTCCGCCGGCAAAGGTAAAGGGCGCGCAATCACTCAGTTAAAATCTGATATGAACGAGGCTGTCAAGTACCAGGCCCCGTGGTTTTTGTTTTTCCGTGAAGAGCCCGGCCCGAAGGCCTGTCCATCGTCGACGGTCGGCAGTCTGATAT